>NZ_JBHFHD010000001.1:0-184156 GCF_041927335.1 Herbiconiux liangxiaofengii
AACAGCGAATCAGCCCGCCGAGCAGCACTCCCGGCCTGGCTCCATGAATACAATCACCACAGGCCCCACACCGCCATCGGAGCACAACCACCCATCAGCAGATTGATCAACCTCCCTGGGCAGTACAGCTAGCGGGGCCAGTTCGGGCGGAACTGCACGCTGATGCGCGGGCCCACGGCCTGTTTGGTCTTGAGGATGGCGTGCTCGTGGGTGCGCTGGCAGCTGCCACCCATGACGATCAGGTCGCCGTGGCCCACCGGGAAGCGCAACGTCTCGGCCGCCTGGCGGCCCTCGGGGTTCTTGGGCCGCACCGAGAGGGTGCGGGCGGCACCCACCGACACGATGGCCACCATGGTGTCGCGGTCGATGGTGCGGCCCACGCGGTCTCCGTGCCAGGCGACGCTGTCGTCTCCGGTGCGGTAGAAGCACAGGCCCGCGGTCTCGAACACCTGGCCCGCCGGGCGGCCGTAGTGCTCGTTCAGGGCATCCTGAGCCCGGGTGAGCACCAGATCGGGGTACACCGAGCCCACTCCGAACCGCGACACCAGCCGCGGAACGTCGACCACCCGGTCGTACAT
This sequence comes from Herbiconiux liangxiaofengii, assembly GCF_041927335.1. Lineage (NCBI taxonomy): Bacteria > Bacillati > Actinomycetota > Actinomycetes > Micrococcales > Microbacteriaceae > Herbiconiux > Herbiconiux liangxiaofengii. The sequence goes on from NZ_JBHFHD010000001.1 coordinate 579, forward strand.
CTCGCGCCGGTCGGCGTGCCAGGGCACATCGAGCGCGAGCCGCTCGAACAGGGCGTCGGAGTTCGTGACCCAGCCCGGCCTGAGGTCGACCCACGCGCCGTCTCCCAGCATCGTGCGCTCGACGGATGAGCCCAGCGGCTCGAGCCCGGGGTCGGCCTCGAGGTCGTCGAAGAGCGAGGTCTGGAAGTCGATGTTCATGTCCTCACCCTAACCACATTCGAACAGATGTTCGAACGTTTTTTCGACCTAAGCTGGAGGCCATGACGTCCGGCTCCTTCCCCGAGATCCGCCCGCGCCGACTGCGCGGCACCCCTGCACTGCGGCGGCTGGTGGCCGAGACCCGCATCCACCCCGCCCAGCTCGTGCTGCCGCTGTTCGTGCGCGACGACGTCGACGCTCCCGTGCCCCTCACCTCGATGCCCGGCGTCGTCCAGCACACCTTCGACAGCCTGCGCGGCGCGATCGTCGAGGCGGCCGAGGCCGGCATCGGCGGAGTGATGCTGTTCGGCGTGCCCGCCGACGCCGACAAAGACGCCGACGGCAGCGCCGCCACCGATCCCGACGGCGTGCTCAACGCCGCCACCCGCATCGCCGCCGAGGAGGCGGGCGACGCCCTCGTGGTGCAGACCGACCTCTGCCTCGACGAGTTCACCGACCACGGCCACTGCGGGGTGCTGGATGCGCGGGGTGCCGTCGACAACGACGCCACCCTCATCCGGTATCGCGACATGGCCCTCGAGCAGGCCCGCGCGGGCAGCCAGCTGCTCGGCCTCTCGGGCATGATGGACGGCCAGGTGGCCGCGGTGCGCGAGGCCCTCGACGGCGAGGGGTTCCAGGAGGTCGCCATCCTGGCGTACGCCGCGAAGTACGCCTCGGCGTTCTACGGCCCCTTCCGCGAGGCCGTCGGGTCGACCCTGCGCGGCGACCGCAAGACCTATCAGCTCGACCCCGCCAATCGTCGCGAGGGCCTGCGCGAAGCCGTCATCGACGTGCAGGAGGGCGCCGACATCGTGATGGTGAAGCCGGCCATGAGCTACCTCGACCTGCTCGCCGACGTCTCGGCCGCGGTGCCCGTGCCCACCTGGGCGTACCAGGTGTCGGGGGAGTACGCGATGATCGAGGCGGCGGCCGCGAACGGCTGGATCGACCGCGACCGGGCCATCCTCGAGTCGCTCACCAGCATCCGCCGGGCCGGCGCCGACGCCGTGCTCACCTACTGGGCGGTCGAGGTCGCCCGAACCCTGAAGGGCCTGTGATGACCAGCAACGCTCGCGAGTTCGCCCGAGCCCAGCGCTCCATCCCGGGCGGCGTCAACTCGCCGGTGCGCGCGTTCCGCTCGGTGGGCGGAACCCCTCGCTTCATGACCTCGGCCGCCGGCCCGTACATCACCGACTCCGAGGGTCGCGAGTACGTCGACCTGGTGTGCTCGTGGGGGCCGGCCATCCTCGGCCACGCCCATCCCGAGGTGGTGGCGGCGGTTCAGGATGTTGCGGCGCGGGGTCTGTCGTTCGGAGCCACCACTCCCGCCGAGACCGACCTCGCCGAGCTCGTGCGTGCCCGGGTGACCGCCGGAGGCGTGGCGCCGATCGAACGGCTGCGCCTGGTGTCGACCGGCACCGAGGCCACCATGACGGCCATCCGTCTCGCCCGCGGATTCACGGGCCGCGACGTGCTGATCAAGTTCGCCGGCCACTACCACGGCCACTCCGACCCGCTGCTCGCCGAGGCCGGCTCGGGGCTCGCCACGCTCGCGCTGCCCGCCTCGGCCGGGGTGCCGGCGGCCACGGCGGCCCTCACGATGGTGCTGCCCTACAACGACCTCGACGCGGTTCGCCAGGCCTTCGCCGAGCACGGCGGAGACATCGCGGCGGTGATCGTGGAGTCGGCGCCCGCCAACATGGGCGTGGTGCCGCCGGCTCCGGGGTTCAACGCGGCCCTCGCCGGAATCGCGCACGAGCACGGCGCGCTGCTGATCGCCGACGAGGTGCTCACCGGGTTCCGCGTGGGCCCCGCGGGCTGGTGGGGGCTCGAGAACGCGCCGGACGTGCACGGCGACGTGGCGCATCCGTATGTTCCCGACCTCGTCACCTTCGGCAAGGTGGTGGGCGGCGGCATGCCCCTCGCCGCGCTCGGCGGGCGGGCCGACGTGATGGAGCAGCTCGCGCCCCTCGGCCCGGTGTACCAGGCGGGCACGCTCTCGGGCAATCCCGTGGCGGTGGCCGCCGGGCTCGCCACGCTGCGCCTCGCCGACGCCGCGGTGTACGCGAAGCTCGACGAGGTGTCGCACACCATCTCGGCCGCGGTGTCGTCGGCGCTGAAGGATGCCGGTGTCGCGCACAGCCTGCAACGCGCCGGCAACCTGTTCAGCTTCACGTTCGGTTCCGAGGTGGCGCCGCGCGACTACGCCGATGTGCAGCGCCAGGAGGCGTTCCGCTACGCGCCCTTCTTCCACAGCCTGCTCGACGCCGGGGTCTCGCTGCCGCCCTCGGTGTACGAGGCGTGGTTCGTCTCGGCCGCGCACGACGACGCGGCGATCGCGCGCATCCTCGAGGCGCTGCCGGCGGCCGCCAGGGCTGCTGCGGCCGCCAGCCCGGTCTGATCGCGCGATGACCGTCGTGCCCGCGGAGCCGTCGGTGACCGTCGTGCCGTCCCTGACCGTCCCCGAAGCGACAATTTCTCGAATCGTTATGCTTCTCTGGGAATCCGCCCTCCCGCTCCCCAGCCCCGCCACGGCAGGATAGACACATGGCCGTCCTCTTCGTCCACACCGATCGTCTCGAGATCCGCCTCACCCGCGCCGAGAAGATTCTGTCGTTCCGCCGCACCGACATCGTGGTGCCGTTGGAGAGCATCCGCTCGGCCGCGCTCACCGACGACCCGTGGGTGTGGGTGCGCGGCATCCGGGCGCCCGGTGCGGCCGTGCCGCTCACCCTGGCGGTGGGCACCTGGAAGTTCCACGACGGCAAGGACTTCCTGCTCGTGAAGGGCACCCGCACCTCGGTGGTGATCGACCTCGAGGGCCAGGAGTTCTCGCGCATCATCGTCACCACCGCGCACTCCATCAAGCTGCTGCGGGCCCTGCGCCTGCCGCCACTCGAGGGCACCACCGAGATCATCGACTGACCCTCACCCCGGTTCCGTCACTTTCGGCCCTTCCCGGCGCTTTTTGGGGCGGAAAGTGACGGATCTGGTTTGCCGGGGGCTAGGGGAGCACGACGGTGCGGCCGCGCACCCGGCCCTCAAGGATGCGCTCGGCCGTGGCCAGGGCGTCGTCGAGGGCGATGGTGGTCGTGAGCGAGTCGAGCAGGCCGAGGTCGAGCTCGGCGGCCAGAGCGGCCCAGGCGCGTTCGCGCAGGGCCCGGGGGGCCTCCACCGAGTTGGCGCCGGTGAGCGTCACCGAGCGCAGGATGAACGGCAGCACCGTCGTGGGCAGGTCGGAGCCCTGCGCCAGCCCGCAGGCCACCACCGTTCCGCCGTAACGGGTCTGGGCGAGCACGTTCGCGAGCGTGGCGCCGCCGGCACTGTCGACCGCGCCGGCCCAGGTGGCCTTCTGCAGCGGGCCGCCCACCTCGTCGCCGAGGGCGCCCCGGTCGACCACCCGCGACGCCCCGAGGCCGCGGAGGTAGTCGCCCTCGGTGTCGGCGCGTCCGCTCGAGGCCACCACGGAGTAGCCCCGCCCGGCGAGAAGGGCGACGGCGATGGAGCCGACCCCGCCGGCCGCGCCCGTGACCAGGATCTCGCCGGCATCCGGTTCGACACCCGCGTCGGCCAGCGCCAGCACGGCGAGCATGCTCGTGAAGCCCGCGGTGCCGATGGCGGCGGCCCGGGCGGGTGAGAGCTGTTCCGGCAGGTGCAGCAGTGCATCGGGGCGCACCCGCGCCCGCGTGGCCAGACCGCCGTGGCGGCTCTCGCCGATGCCGTCGCCGTTGAGCAGCACCAGGTCACCGGCCGAGAATCCGGATGCGAGGGACCGCGTCACCCGGCCCACCACGTCGATGCCCGGGATGAGCGGCCAGCGGCGCACGATGCCGGGCCGGCCGGTGAGCGCCATGCCGTCTTTGTAGTTGATGCTCGAGGCGAGCACGTCGAGGTCGACCGGGCCGGCATACTCGGCGGAGGTGCCGGGATCGGCCGCGTCGTCGCCGAAGAACTCCTCGTCGTCGATCTCGAGCAGCCGGGCGGCGGCGCCCTTCTCGGTCACCACGTAGGCGCGGGTCATGATTCCTCCTCGAATCGGATGCGGCAGGTGCCGCGGGCGCCAGGTCAGGAGACGTCGCGCCGCCAGCTGGTGACGAACCCGAGCAGCGTGGCCACGACGGCGATGGCGGCGAGCACGAGCCCGCCCTGCCACCACTCCAGCGCGACGCCGCTGCCCGACATGGCCGTGTAGATGCTCGAGCCCACCAGGGCGTCGCTCGCGGAGCCCGGCAGGAACTGCCCGATCTGCGCCGACCAGTCGGTGATGCCCGCGGCCAGGCGCAGCAGCGGCTCCACGAACTGGGTGAAGGCGAGCACGATCACGATCGAGGCCACCTGGCTGGGAACGAGCGTGCCGAGCCCCACACCGATCGCGGCCCACAGGGCCATCGCCAGCACCGACCGGCCCACGAAGGCCCAGGTGTCGGGGTCGGTGATCAGCGGGTCGATGCCGAACACGGCCAGCACGGCGACGCCCGCGCCCATCGAGCCCAGGAGCGCCAGCACACCGAAGACCGCTCCGGTGAGGGAGAGGGTGAGGGCCTTGGCGCCGAGCACCAGGCCGCGTCGCGGAGTGGCGAGGAACGTGGGCGTGAGCGACTGGAACCGGAACTCGCTCGTCACCGCGAGGGCGCCGAGGAGCACGGGGAAGACGTACCCGATGGAGGTGGCGAAGCTGTAGATGAGCAGCGGAACCTGCGCATCCGGAAGCACCGGCCCGTTCGCGTTGGTGCCGAGCCCGCCGAACAGAGCGCCGAGCCCGCCGGCGCAGACGGCCACGTAGGCCACCATGATGAGCGCGAGCACCCACCACAGCCGGGTGCTGACGAGCTTGGTGAATTCGGAGCGCACGGCCCACGCGAAGCGGGTCACAGCGCGCCCTCCTCGCCCACGAGGGCGAGGAACGACTCCTCGAGCCCGGTGCGCTTCTGCGACAGCCCGGTGAGCGGGAGGCCGGCATCGAAGGCCAGCCGCCCGATCTCGCCGGCCTCGGCGTTGTCGACCAGCACCCCCGAGCGGAGGTTCGACACGGTGTACCCCGCCGCCCGGATGATCTCGGCCAGTCGGTCGCGGTCGTCGGCGTTCACCTGCACCTGCTTCGTGTCGGAGGTGTCGAGGGTGGAGAGCTCACCGCGGTGCACGAGTGTGCCGTGGGTGATGATGATCACCTCGTCGACGGTCTGCTGCACCTCGCTGAGCAGGTGCGAGCTGATCAGGATGGTGCGGCCCTCGGCGGCCATGGCCCGCAGCAGCAGCCGGATCCACTTGATGCCCTCGGGGTCGAGACCGTTGATCGGCTCGTCGAGCACGAGCACCCCCGGGTCGCCGAGCAGGGCGAAGGCGAGGCCGAGGCGCTGCCGCATGCCGAGGGAGTAACCGCCTACGCGACGCTGGCCGTAGCCCGACAGGCCCACCTTCTCGAGGGCGGCATCCGGAGCGGTCTTCGGCAGACCGGCGGCCTGCGCGTACACGGCCAGGTGGTTGCGGGCCGATCGGCCGGGGTGGAAGCTCGCGGCCTCGAGCGAGGCGCCGACGGTGCTGATGGGCGAGGCCAGACGGCCGTAGGGGGTGCCGCCGAACGACGCGGTGCCGCTGGTGGGCCGCACCAGGCCGAGCAGCATGCGGAGCGTGGTGGTCTTGCCCGCGCCGTTCGGGCCGAGGAAACCGGTGACCTGACCCGGCTCGACGGTGAGCGTGAGGTCGGAGACGGCGGTGACGCTCCCGAACGATTTGGTGAGCCCTGAGAACTCGATGGGTACGCCGGTGGGCATGATCTCTGTCCTTCGGTGTGCGGACGATGAACGCTCGTCTAGCGGATTTCCAGCCTAGGGTGGCCGTTGCGGCTTGTCACAGCTTTCCGGGAATCTGGGAGAATCCGTGTGAGGAAAGGACGCTGTGGATGGCCGCACGGGATGCCGACGCGGCTGAACGCGACCTCGAGGACTCCTCGCTCGCCGAGCACATCCGCCGCCGCACGTTCCGCGCCTCGGTGGGGCTGGTGGTCGACAGCCTGTTCTTTCTGTTCGGCACCGTCTCGATCGGCTGGCTGGCCTTCCTCGTCGTCACCGAGTCGTTCGCGCGGGGCTGGCAGCAGCTGTGGTTCCTGCTCGTGTTCTGGCTCGTGGTGGCCTACCTGCTGCTGCCTCGGGTGCACAGCATTCTCACCCTCTTCTACGTGCCCGACTACTTCATCGGCCGCGCCCGCACCCGCGAAGGGCTCCTCGGCGACCCGGTGAACGTGGCGCTGCGCGGCGATGAGGAGCAGATCCACGAGGCGATGGTGCGGGCCGGCTGGCACCGGGCCGACGACATGGGCCTCACCTCGGCCCTCCGCACGGTGCGCGGCACCCTGATGAACCGCAGCTACCCGGGCGCGCCCGTGTCACGGCTCTACCTCTTCGGCGAGGTGCAGAGCTTCACCTACCAGCAGGAGGTGGAGGGCACCCCCTCCAAACGCCACCACGTGCGTTTCTGGCGCTGCCCCGAGGGATGGCTGCTGCCGGGCGGGCACGAGGCCGACTGGCTCGCGGCCGGCACCTACGACCGCAGCATCGGCATCTCGTTCTTCACCCTGCAGGTCACCCACCGCATCGACCGCGACACCGACAAGGAGCGCGACCACATCGTCTCGACGCTCGTCGACGGCAACCCGGATGCCGCGGTGGAACTCATCCGCAACTTCTCCACCGGTTACCACCACGTGAACGGCGGCGGCGACGCGATCGTGACCGACGGCGACCTGCCCGTGGTCGACCTGCGCTCGGTGCCCGTGCCCGCGGCGTCGGCCGACGACGGCCGGCCGCACGCCGAGCAGCCCGTGCGGCCCACCCCGTCGGCGCTGTTCACCGAGTCGCCCATCATGGGCAGCGGCCGGCCGGCGTCGATCTACCTCGGCGTGACCTTGATGGCGCTGCGCGTGCTCTCGGCGTTGGTGGCGGTGATCGTGGTGGGCTTCTCGATCGGCGGCGGGGAGCTCGACTTCCGCACCCTCACCGGGGCGCTGACACCGGCCGACACGGCCTACCTGTCGTCGCTCGTGGCCGCGGTGTTCGTGGCGCTGGCGCTGCTGATCAGCGCGCTGTACTCGGTGCTGGCGTTCCTGATCTACCACGGGCACAACTGGGCGCGCTTCACGGCGATGGGTCTGAGTTCGGTCGCCATCCTGGTGACGGCGGTCGACTTCGTGGGGGGCGGCCCGCAGATCACGCTCGAGACGAACCTCGTGGGGTTGTCGTTCGACGTGCTCGTGCTGCTCGCTCTGTCGGGCACGGATGCGCGGCGGTTCTCGCACCGGCGGGCCGTCGAGCGGCGTGCGGCGCGGGCGCTGCGGCGCGCGGGGCGCTGACGGCTCTCAGGCCCTCATCGCCCAGGCGCGGGCGGGGTTGCCCCTCACGATCCGTCGGGCGACGTCATCGCCGAGCACGTGCTCGACTCGGGGGAGCAGGCTCTGCAGGAGCGCGGCCGGCCCGAACGACCGCGCATCCGACCGGGCATTCGCGACCGTCGTGTCGGCCCCGAGCAGGAGCTGAGCGAGGTGGCCGTGCTCGACCAGGGTGGCGAGGAGGTGCACCAGCCGGCCGGGCTCGATCGGATGCCGCGGCGAGGGCGTGTCGAGACACAGCCAGGCGCCCGATCGCGCGGCCTCGAGGATGCGGGCCGGCTCCGGGTTGCGGCCGAGGTGGCCCAGCACGATGCTCGTCGCGGGCACGGCGGCGGCGAGGAGGACGCCCAGCACGAGCTCGGCCGCCGAACCCTGCTCCAGGTGCACGGCGATCGGCGCACCGGTGGCGTGATGGGCGAGCGCGGCGGCGTGCAGCGCCACGCTCTCATCCGGGCTGATGGCCGCGGAGCCGGTGCCCACCTTGATCAGGCCGCAGGCCCGATGCGTGATGTCGGTGATGAACGAGGCGGCGAGCTCGTCGATGCAGGGCTCCGGTTCGACCCAGCGCGCTCCGTAGACGGGCCTGCGATGGCGCCCGGTGGCGGCTACCACGTGCACTCCGGTGGCTCCGCTGAGGCGTTCGAGGGTGGAGATCCTGCGCGTCAGGCCCTGCGGCGTCCACTGCACGATCGTGCCGCCGCCGGCTGTGGCGAAGGCACGCAGCACGTCGCCGGCGGCCGACTCGTCGTCGAGCTGCTCGCCCGGGAGGGTCGGGGTGGTGAGGAAGAGGTGGTCGTGGGAGTCGACGGCGCCGGCCTCGGCCGGGTCGATGTCACCGCGAACGGTGCGGATGCGCGCGGTCACGGTGCGGCGTCGCCCTCGCGAGCGCCGGGACCGTCGGCGGGTCGTGCGGCGTCGTGTTGCGGTACGAGCCGGAGCGCCGCGAGCACCCGCGGCAGCCCCACGTAGGGCACGAGGTGCACGATGGCCTCGGCGATCTCCTCCCGGGTCATCCCGATCCGGCGCGAGGTCTCCAGATGCCCGAGGAGCTGTGGATCGACCCCGCCGAGGGCGGTCAGCGCGCCGATGATCAGCAGCTGCCGGTCACGCGGGGTCAGTCCCTTGCGTTGATACGTGCCGCCGAAGACGGCGCCGACGATCCACTCGTCGAAGCCGGGGGCGGCGGCAGCGACGGTCGCTCGCCACGCGGCGGTGGTCGCGGCGTCCTGCAGCTCGGCCAGTCGTTCGCGGCCGGCGGCCACGTCGAAGGTGCGATCCATGGGTTCCCTCATCCGGTCGTCGGTTCGATGTGTAACGGGTAGAACGTTACACTCGAATCATGGCGACCGATGCGACCTTCCGATTCGACGGCGGAGCCACCTGGCTCAACCTGCTCGCCACGAGAGGGCGGAGTTTCGGCCCTCATCCCGTCGAACGGCTGCCGACGCCCGAGGCCGGCCGCCGCTGGCTCGCGCTGGTCGGCTTCCCTCCCCGGGAGGCGATGACCTCGAGCGAGCTGGGCGATCTCGTGCGGCTGCGCGAAGCGCTCCGCGAGCTGGCGATGGCGACCGTGGCCGGGAATGAACCGCCACCGGATGCGTCGGCTCACGTGCGCCTCGCCGCCTCGGTTCCCGGGGCGCTCGTCTCCGCATCAGACGGCCCGGCCGAGCGGGGCTTCACGGTGGAGTCCGCGCTCGGGGCCATCGCCATCCAGGCGCTGGTGACCCTGCGGGGGCCCGACCGCGGTCTGTTGAAGGAATGCGCGGAGTCGGATTGCCGGTGGGTGTTCCTCGACACCTCCGGCCGGCGGCACTGGTGTCCGTCACCCGCCTGCGCGAGCCGAGGGCGCGTGCGGGCGCACCGCGCCCGGCAGGCGGCCGCGCCGGCACCGGTCAGGTGAGCAGCTGGGTGCCCTCCGGGAGGTGTCCGCCCGCATAGAGGTCGAGGGCCGAGGCGCGGAACGCGGTGAGCGCCACGCGCTGGGGCCACGGGCCGTAGGAGATGCGGGCGATGCCGAGCTCCTCGTAGCGCTGCGGGGCGAGCGAGCCGGGCACGCCGATCACGCTCACGCGCTGGCGTCCGAGGCCCTCCACGAGGCGCTCCGCGACGGCCTCGTCGATGAGTCCGGGCACGAAGACGCAGGCCGCGCCGGCGTCGAGGTAGGCGCGGCCGCGTTCGATGGCGTCGGCCACCGCCTCGTCGAGCGGGCGTTCGCCGCGCATCAGCAGCGCATCCGTTCTCGCGTTCAGCACGAAGCGCACGCCCTCGGCCTCGGCCGCCTTCACCACCTCGGCCACGTTCTCGACCGACTCGATGTGGGGGCGCATCCGGTCTTCGAGGTTGGCGCCCACGATGCCCACGCCGATGGCACGGCGCACGGTCTCGCCCGGGTCGCCGTAGCCGGCCTCGAGGTCGGCGCTCACGGGCAGCGAGGTGTTGAGGGCGATGCGGCCCACCGTCTCGATCATCAGGTCGACCGGGATGCGCTCGCCGTCTTCGTAGCCGAACATCGCGGCGATGGCGTGGCTGGCTGTGGCGAGGGCCTTCGTCTCGGGCAGGTCGGCGATGACGGTGGCGCTCGCGACATCCCACACGTTCACCATCGTGAGGATCTCGGGGGCGTGGTGCAGGGCCAGCAGGGCATCGGCCCGGTCGTGGATGAGCTCGTGGCTCGGGTGGGCGACGGTGGGGTCGTAGGCGTCGTCGGGCAGCGGAGTCGAGGTCATGCCGCCGAGCCTACGGCGACGCGTGCTCCGCGCACATCACGTCGGCCGGGTGCTCGGCGCACACCACGAGCTGGTGGCGGCACGACGGATCGGCGCAGTTGCGCATCCGCGAGGTCGCCCCGCCGCACACCACGCAGCTGCCGATGGGGTCGCCCGAGTCAGCGCCCCCGAACGTGATCGAGCCGCGCCCGTCGAACACGTACAGCGCGCCCTTCCACAACCCGCGGTCGCCGAACGCCTCGCCGTACTTCACGATGCCGCCCTCGAGCTGGTACACCTCGCCGAAACCCCGCGCGATCATCAGTGACGACAGCACCTCGCACCGGATGCCGCCGGTGCAGTAGGTGACCACCGGCTTGTCCTTCAGGTGGTCGTACTTGCCGCTGTCGAGTTCGGCGACGAAGTCCCTGGTGGTTGCGACATCCGGAACCACCGCCCCCTCGAACCGGCCGATCGCCGCCTCGAAGGCGTTGCGGCCGTCGAAGAACACCACCTCGTCGCCGGTCTGCTTCTTGCCGTCGACCAGCGCGTGCAGCTGCTCGGGCGCGAGCCGGGTGCCGCCTCCCTGCACACCATCGTCTCCGACCCGCAGTTCGCCCGGCGCCCCGAAGCTCACGATCTCGTCGCGCACCTTCACGCTCAACCGCGGGAAGTCGGTGCTCGCGCGGTAGACCGTGTGCCTGGAAGCCGGCCCCGGCTCGAGCCCGGTGCCCTCGCTCCACTTCACCTCGAGCCCGGCGAAGGGCGCGAACTCGCGGGTCTTGCGCACGTAGCGCTTCACGGCGTCGAGCTCGCCGCCGAGGGTTCCGTTGATGCCGTCGGGCGAGAGCAGGATGCGACCCCGAAGCCCCAGAGACTCGCACAGGTCGCGCTGCCAGAGCCGAACGGCCTCCGGATCGGGGATGGGCGCGAAGACGTAGTAGAGGATGATCTTCGGCACGGCCACCCGGCGATTTTAGTGCCGGGGGCTGAGCGCGGGGCGCTCGCGGAGCATCCGCTCTTGTAGAACATCACAGCGCTTCGGTGACGAGGGGTGCGGATGTCTACCATCGCATCCGTGCACTTCTTCTTCAGAACGCTCCTCGGCACGCTCACGGCCCGTTTTCGCTCGCCGCTCGGCATCTGGGATGTCGGCACGCGGCCGTTCCGCGTGCTGCCCACCGACCTCGACGTGCTGCGGCACATGAACAACGGGGTCTACCTGTCGATGCTCGACATCGCGCGGCTCGACCTGCTGCACCGGGCAGGGCTCTGGGGGCAGCTGCAGAAGCGCGGCTGGTACCCCGTGGTGGTGGCCGAGACCATCAGCTTCCGCCGGTCGCTCGAGCTGTGGCAGCGGTTCGAGGTGGAGACGCGGATGCTCGGGTTCGACGAGCGGGCGCTCTACCTCGAGCAGCGGTTCGTGGCCGTGGCCGGGGGTCGGCGCGAGGTCTATGCGCGGGCGTTCATCCGGGCGCGGTTGCTCAAGCGCTCGGGCGGCATCGTGACGGTGCCCGAGCTCGAGGCGCTGCCGGGCGTGGGGCAGGCTCCGGATGACGGCCGGATGCCGGAGTGGCTGGCCGGGTGGGGCGTCGACACCCAGCTGCCCTCGACGAAGGCGGCGGCGCCGAGCGAGTGGTGACGAGTCACGCCGAGGGGGTGGTGGGGGCGCGCCAGTAGCCGCTGAGGGCCACCTGCGCGGCCGGCAGCCCGAGGGTTCGCCGGAGGTGCTGGCGCAGGGGCACGAGCGCGTTCGCCTCGGCAGCGCCGAAGACGTAGGCCGCGTCGCCGAGCGGGCCGAGCCCGCGGAGCGCCGCGGCCAGCTGGCCCTCGCCGTACTCGCGGAACAGCCAGAGGATGTCGGCGCGAATCCGGAGCTCGTCTCTGAAGTAGCCGCTGACCGAGCGGTCGGCCACCTCGAGCAGCGCGGTGACCGCCACGTGGTCGGGGAGCAGTTCGAGCCAGCGGCCCACGGCGGGCAGGCCGGTCTCGTCGGCGAGGAGCACGACGGCCTCCGCATCCGCCGGCACGAGGCGGGAGGTGCTGGGGCCGCCGATGACGAGCTCGTGGCCGGGCGCGGCGGTGTCTGCCCAGGCGGAGGCGGGGCCGCCGTGGAGGGGCACCGGGGCGACGGTGCCGAGGTGACCCGAGGCGTCGGCCGGATGCGTGGCCGCCGCGTGCAGCACGAAATCGAGGTCGAGTTGCGCGGGGCCGGCGGAGGTGGCCGGCCGCAGGGCCCGGGGCGTGTAGTCGCGGGCGACGATCTCGCCCGGCGACGCAGCCGCGCCGGGCGGCTGTGGCAGGGCGATGCGCCCGGTGGCGTCGGGGAAGAACACCTTCACGTGGTCGTCGGGCCCCACGCTCTCGAAGCCGTCGAGCTCGGAGCCGGCGAGAGTGACCCGCACGAGCGCCGGCGCCAGCCGTTCCACCCGCTCGACCATGACCCGGCGGAGGGCCGGCGCGTGGCGCACGAGCGGGCGGTCGAAGCGGGCCACGTCAGGCGTCGTCTTCGAGTACGGCCATTGCGGCACTGTGGCCGCCGAGGCCCGAGACGGCGCCGCCCCGGCGCGATCCCGAGCCGCAGAGCAGCACGCGCGCGTGCGCCGTGGCCACGCCCCAGCGCTCGGCCGCGGTGGAGCGCGGGGCGTCGTCGGGCAGGAACGGCCAGCTCAGCCCGCCGTGGAAGATGTGGCCCCCTGGCATGTTCAGGGCGGCCTCGAGGTCGGCCGTGGTCTTGGTCTCGATGCAGGGGCGGCCGTGCGCATCGGTCAGCAGCAGCGGGGCGATCGGTTCGGCGAGCACGCTGTCGAGCGAGCGCAGCACGGCGGCCTCGAGCTCGTCGCGGCCGGCGGTCAGGCGGTGCGGGGTGTGCAGGGCGAAGACCGTGAGCGTCTGGGCTCCCGAGGCACGGAGCTCGGGCGAGAGGATGCTCGGGTCGGTGAGCGAGTGGCAGTAGATCTCGGCGGGCACCGGCTCGGGCACGCGGCCGGACTCCGCGTCGCGCACCGCGCGCTCGAGCTGCGACTCGAGCTCGTTGATGTGGAAGGTGCCGCCGAAGGCCGCCTCGGGCGCGACGGTGGTGTCGCGCAGGCGGGGGAGTCGGCGGAGGAGGAGGTTGACCTTGGTCTGGGCGCCCTCGGGGGCAGGGGCGGGGGCGCCTTCGGACCCGACGGTGCCGCCGGCCCTGAGGAGGTCGTCGAGGATCGCCGGCGCCACGTTCGCGAGCACCCGCCCGCCGCGCACGACGACGTGCTCACCCTCGGCCGTGCCGTAGGTGACCGTGCCGTCGGGCGCCACCGACACCACGTCGGCGCCGGTGCGCAGGTCGGCCCCGGCCTCGCGGGCGGCCCGTTCGAGCTCACCGGTGACCGCGCCCATGCCGCCCACCGGAACGTCCCAGTCGCCCGTGCCGCCGCCGACCACGTGGTAGAGGAAGCAGATGTTCTGCACGAGGGAGGGATCGTCGATCGAGGCGAAGGTGCCGATCAGCGCGTCGGTCGCCACGACGCCGCGCACCAGGTCGCTGGTGAAGCGCTCGCGGATGGCACGGCCGATCGGATGCTCGAACACCTCGCTCCAGAGGGCGTCGTCCCCGAGCATCCGGCGCAGCTCGCTCTCGGTGGGCAACGGGCCGGTGAGGGTGGGCCAGACGGCGGCGGCGACCCGGCCGAGGTCGGCCGTGAACGAGGCGAAGGCGTCGGCATCGGCGGCGGCGTCGACGGCGGCGAACGAGTCGCGGGTGGCCGCGGGGTCTTCGTTGTCGATGAGCAGACCGAGGTCGGTGCCCGGAAGCGGGGTGTACGAGGAGTAGCGACGGCGCAGCAGGGTGAGGTCGAGCCCGAGGTCGTCGATGATGCGCTGGGGCAGCAGGCTCACGAGGTAGGAGTAGCGCGAGAGCCGCGCATCCATGCCGTCGAAGGCATATGCCGACACGGCCGCGCCGCCGAGGGATGCCTGCCGTTCGAGTACGCACACCGAGCGGCCGGCTCGGGCCAGGTAGGCCGCCGCGACCAGTCCGTTGTGTCCTCCACCGACCACCACGACGTCGAAGTTCTGCACAGCCCGCATGCCCCGAGCCTAACGGCGGGCCCACGATCTAGTCTCGGAGCATGGCCGAGCTGAATCCCGCACCCTCCGAGCCCTCGACCGAGTCGTCGACCGAGCCGGAGCCCGTGCGAGCGGTCGAGCCCCCGGTCGACGAGGGCGACACCGCGGTGGTCGAGGCGCTGCCCGACGGGAGCGATGTGGGCGACGTCACGGGCGCCGACGCCGACGCCGAGCCCGCCGACGACGCGGAAGCCGGCGCCGACGACGAGCCCGGCAGCGACTCCACGGCGGAGCCCGTGCCGCTGGCGGAGGCCGCCGTGGCGCTGGCCCGGCGGTGGCTCGACGCGAGTGCCGGCGCGCCCGTGGAGGCATCCGCGGCGAGGCTGGCGGGGGTGCTGAAAGACCCAGACGGGCTCGCGTTCACGGTCGGCTTCGTCGACGGCGTCGCCCGGCCCGAAGACCTCACGGTGGCGGCCAAGAACCTCACCCGCCTCGCCAAGCGCGTGCCCCGCTTCCTGCCTGCCACGCTGCGGGCCGCGATCGCCGCCGGTGGCGCCGTGGGCGAGGCCGTTCCCGCCGCTGTGGTGCCCATCGCCCGGCGAGTGCTGCGTGCGATGGTCGGCCACCTCATCGTCGACGCCCGCCCCGCCAAGTTCGGCCCCGCGATCCAGAAGCTCCGCGCTCCCGGCGACGGCACCGTGCGGCTGAACATCAACCTGCTCGGCGAGGCGGTGCTCGGCGACCGCGAGGCGGCCAAGCGGCTGCAGGGCACGAAGGAGCTGCTGCAGCGGCCCGACGTCGACTACGTGTCGGTGAAGGTGTCGTCGGTGGTGGGGGAGCTCTCGCTGTGGGACTTCGACGACACCGTCGAACGCATCGCCCAGTCACTCATCCCGCTCTACCGCATCGCCGCCAAGAAGAGCCCCCTCGGCTTCGAGACCACTGCCGGCGCCGAGGCCCCGGCGCGCACGTTCATCAACCTCGACATGGAGGAGTACCGCGACCTCGACCTCACGATCGCGGTCTTCCAGCGCGTGCTCGACGAGCCCGCGTTCCTCGACATCGAGGCCGGCATCGTGCTGCAGGCCTACCTCCCCGACGCCCTCGGCGCCCTGCAGGGCCTGCACGCCTGGGCCGCCGAGCGTCGGTCGCGTGGCGGCGCCCCCATCAAGGTGCGCGTGGTGAAGGGCGCCAACCTCGCCCTCGAGCGCGTCGACGCCACCCTGCACGGCTGGCCGCTCGCCACCTACGACTCGAAGCAGCACACCGACACCAATTACAAGCGGATGCTCGACTGGGCTCTGCGCCCCGAACACACCGATGCCGTGCACATCGGCGTCGCGGGCCACAACCTGTTCGACCTCGCGTGGGCGTGGCTGCTGGCTGAGCGCCGCGGCGTCACCGACGCCATCGACGTCGAGATGCTGCTCGGCATGGCCACCGCCCAGGCGGAGGCCGTGCGCGCGACGGTCGGCTCACTGCTGCTCTACACGCCCGTCGTGGCCCCGGAGGAGTTCGACGTGGCCATCGGCTACCTCGTGCGCCGGCTCGAGGAGAACGCCTCCGACGAGAACTTCATGTCGTCGGTGTTCGACCTGGCCTCCGACGAGCGCGCCTTCGCGAAGGAGCGGGACCGCTTCCTCGCCTCGCTCGCCGACCTCGAACTCGAGCCCGACCTTGAGCCCGACGCGGATGCGGCCCCCGACTCCGAATCGGCCGCGCGCACCGCGGCCGTCAGCCCCGAGCCCCCGGCACCGAACCGCACCCAGAACCGCCTCACCGGTGACCTCGCACCCGCGTCGCCCGAGTTCCGCAACGCCGCCGACACCGACCCGTCGCTCGCAGCCAACCGCGCATGGGGTGCGCGCATCCTCTCGCTCGTGCGCGAATCCACCCTCGGCGTCGACACGCTCGAGCGGGCCGCCGTGGCCGACGAGCTCGAGCTCGACGCGCTCATCACCACCGCCATCGCGGCGGGCGAGCGCTGGGGGGCCTGGAGCGCCGCCGAGCGCGCCGGCTACGTGCGCCGTGCCGGCTATGCGCTCGAGGCCAACCGCGACCGCCTGATCGAGGTGATGGCCTCCGAGACCGGCAAGACCATCGATCAGGCCGACCCCGAGGTGAGCGAGGCCATCGATTTCGCCGCCTACTACGCGCACACCGCCCTCGAGCTCGACGCGGTCGACGGAGCCGTGTTCGTGCCCTCGCGGCTCACCGTGATCGCCCCGCCGTGGAACTTCCCGGTCGCCATCCCGGCCGGGGGAGTGCTCGCCGCGCTCGCCGCGGGCAGCGCCGTGATCATCAAGCCGGCCCCCCAGGCCCGGCGCTCGGCCGCCGTGATGGTGGAGGCTCTCTGGGAGTCGGGCATCCCGCGCGAACTGCTCATCCTGGTCGACATCGACGAGGGCGATCTCGGCCGTCAGCTGGTGTCGGATGCGCGGGTCG
The DNA here is from genome assembly GCF_041927335.1 of Herbiconiux liangxiaofengii. Taxonomy (NCBI): domain Bacteria; kingdom Bacillati; phylum Actinomycetota; class Actinomycetes; order Micrococcales; family Microbacteriaceae; genus Herbiconiux; species Herbiconiux liangxiaofengii. The sequence continues at coordinate 17,355 of NZ_JBHFHD010000001.1, forward strand.
ACCGGGTCATCCTCACCGGCGCCTACGACACCGCCGCGCTCTTCCGCTCCTGGCGTGCCGATCTGCCGCTCCTGGCCGAGACGAGCGGCAAGAACGCCATCGTCGTCACCCCCAGCGCCGATCTCGATCTCGCCGTGGCCGACGTGGTGACGAGCGCGTTCGGGCACGCGGGGCAGAAGTGCTCGGCGGCCGGCCTCGTCATCCTCGTGGGGTCGGTGGCGCGGTCGGAGCGCTTCCGTCGCCAGCTGGTCGACGCCGTGACCTCGCTGCACGTTGGCTACCCGCACGACCCGTCGAGCCAGGTGGGGCCGCTGATCGAACCGGCGTCGGGCGCGCTGCTCGAGGCGCTCACCACCCTCGGCGCGGGCGAGCAGTGGCTGGTGGAGCCCGCGAAGCTCGACTCGTCGGGCCGGCTCTGGTCGCCCGGGGTGAAGGAGGGGGTGCTGCCCGGAACGCCCTCGCACCTCACCGAGTACTTCGGACCGGTACTGGGCATCATGCACGCCACCACCCTGGAGCAGGCGATCGAGTTCCAGAACGCGGTCGACTACGGGCTCACCGCGGGCATCCATTCGCTCGATGGCGCCGAGATCGCGCACTGGCTCGCCAAGGTCGAGGCCGGAAACCTGTACGTCAACCGCGGCATCACCGGGGCGATCGTGCGGCGGCAGCCGTTCGGCGGCTGGAAGCGCTCGGCCGTGGGCGCCGGCGCGAAGGCCGGCGGTCCGAACTACCTGGTGCACCTCGGCGACTGGCAGAACGAGCCGGGCGAGTCGAGCGAGGGGCTCAACCTGGCCGGGCTCGACCCGCGCGTGGTGCGGCTGCTCGAGTCGTCGACCGCCGGTCTCGACTGGGCCGACTTCGACGCCGCTCGTCGAGGAGCGCGGAGCGACCAGCAGGCGCTCGACACGCTGTTCGCGCCGAGCGACGTGTCGCAGCTGGGGGTGGAACGCAACGTGCTGCGGTACCTGCCGGTTCCGGTGGCCATCCGACTGTCGGAGGGCCGTCCGCTGCAGCAGCTCGTGCGCGTTCTCGCGGCGGCCACGCTCGCCGGTTCGGTGGTGACGGTCAGTTCGGCCGTGAAGCTCCCTCGCCCCCTGCGCGTGCTGCTCAAGGAGCGCGGGGTGAAGGTCGTGATCGAGAAGGATGCGGCGTGGCTCGCCCGGGCCCCCCGGTTCGTCGGAGCCGTGTCGCGCATCCGGCTGATCGGGGGAGACGCGGGTGCTCTGGCGACGGCGCTCGAAGGGAGCCCCGAGGTCGCGGTGTACTCCGGCGAGGTGACCCGGGCCGGGCGCCTCGAGCTGCTGCCCTTCCTGCGCGAGCAGTCGATCAGCGCCACGAACCACCGCTTCGGCAACCCGAGCACCCTCCTCGACGACGTGCTCCCCTGACCTCCCGCCCACGGGCACGTGCGTCCGGGGTACCACCCCGTGGCCGAACACTCATCCCCCGGTACGACGCGCGATCCCGGGCCTGACTCCTACCGTCGCTTGGGGGCCGTACTCGGCCTCGCAACGAGCGAAGGAGATCCGGATGTCGGTTGTGTCTGTGGAGGTGGGAGCGTCGGGGCGACGCGCTCTGCCGTGGGTGGTGGGTGCGGCCGCCCTGGTCGCCGCGGTGGTGGCGGTTCCGCCCGTGGTGGCGGAGTGGTGGTCAGGAGGCCGGCTGGCCGTGGCGAGTCTGTCCGGCCACGTGTCGGCCGGGTTCGAGCAGTGGGTGCTGTCCGGCACGGCGGCGCCCGGCGCCGAGCTGGCCGACTCCGTGTCGTTCTGGGCGGTGTTCCATGTCGCCAAAGCGCTTCTCGCGCTGGGCCTCCTGGCTGCACTGATCGTGGCGGGGAGCAGGATCTGGTCGCGCGCGGCGCAGTCCCGCACGGCTCTCACGGCCTGGTCGTGGGCGCTGGCCGGAGTGCTGGGAGCGTGGATGCCCGTCGCGGCTCTCGTCGTGGCCATCGCGAACATCCAGGGCGCAGTGGCACCCCTGTCGTCCGTCCTGACCCTGATCCCGGCCGACACCACGCCCGGCGTGGAGCAGGTGCGGGCGGAACTCGCATCCGGCGCGTACAGCCCGGCCACCGCGGCCCTGGTCGAGGACTTCAGGATGTATCACCTCGCGCTGGTGATCACCCTGCTGGTCGTCATGGTGGGCCTGGTGGCGACGACGGTGGCTCTCTGGGTGCGCGGTGCGCGACTGCCCCGTGAGAGCGCGCGGATGCGACACGTGCTCGCTGCCGCGGGCATCCTGCTGCCGTTGCTGCTGCCGGTGTTCGGGCTGCTGCTGCTGGCCAATCTCTCCACCGTGGCCGACACCGCTCCGGCCCTGGCCGCCGTCTTCGACGGCAGCGGGTTCTGAGCCGCCGGGCACTCTCGCCCGCCGAGGGGCGCGGGAGGTCGGGTCAGGGGCGCGGGAGGCCGGGTCAGGGGCGCAGGCCAAGGGCCGCGGAGACCGCGGCGGCCGCCTGCGTCGGCGCCACGCCGAGTGCTGCGGCGCGGTCGGCGTAGGCGCGGGCCGCCTGCTGCAGCTGCTGCTCGACCGGTGAGCCGGTGGCCGCCACGAACGAGCCGAGCCGCCCGCGCGTCTCGATCAGCGCGTCGGCCTCGAGCTCTTTGTAGGCTCTGGCCACCGTGTTCACGGCGAGCCCGGTCTCGGCGGCGACGGCGCGCACCGTGGGCAGCCGGGCTCCGGCCGCCAGCTCACCGCTCACCACGGCGTCGCGGATGCGCGTTCGCAGCTGCTCGAACGGCGGCGCGCTCGACCCGGCGTCGACCTCGAGCGCGAAACCGAGGGCCGGCCCGGAGGTGTCGGCGGGCGGCATCCGTCACCGCCTGATCAGGTTGGAGAGCACGATGGCGCTGCGCGTGTGGTCGACGTTGGGGGCGATGCGCACACGCTCGAGGGCGTCTTCCAGGCTCGGGATGTCGCGCGAGCGGATGTGCACGATGGCGTCGGCGCTGCCGGTGACGGTGCCCGCGTCGACCACCTCGGGAACCCCGGAGAGGATGCGCTTGAGCTCGGCCGGCGCGACCGTGCCCCGGCAGAAGAGCTCCACGTAGGCCTCGGTGACCGTGCCGTCCAGCGCCGGGTTGAGCTGGATGGTGAAGCCCGTGATCACGTTGTCGGACACCAGGCGGTCGATGCGGCGTTTGACCGCCGAGGCCGACAGACCCACCACCTGGCCGATGTCGCCGTACCCGCTGCGGGAGTTGATCTTGAGCAGGTCGATGATGCGGTGGTCGAGGGCGTCCATGCGCCTCACCCTACGCGGTCATCTTGCGTCGATCGGGCTGCCACGCACGAATCAGGAGCTCTGCGCGGATGAGCCGCGGCTTCGTGCGTGGCCGGCGAAAGGGCGCCCGGGCTGAATGCAGCGCCGCATCCGGGCCCGCATGCCGTTCTGCGCGGGTAGAATCACCCTGAAAGCAGGTGATGGATGGCCACGGGTTCTGACACGAGCAGCCGCGTCGACAGCGCGTACGAATGGCTGCTGTCGGAGATCACGGGGTTCCGGCTGCGGTCGGGGTCGCCCCTGTCGGAGAACCGGCTCGCGACGCAGCTCGGCATCAGCCGCACCCCGGTGCGCGAGGCCCTCCAGCGGCTCGAGAAGGAGGGGCTCGTCAAGCGCACCGACAACGCGCGCTTCACGGTCTCGCAGCTCACCGCCACCGAGGTCAACGACGCCTGCGACCTGCTCGAGGTGCTCGACACCTACATCGCCCGCAAGGCCTCCTCGACCCTCACCGACGAGGGCGCCGCGGCTCTCAAGGGCTACGTCGACGACATGTACAAGGCTGCCGCGAACGACGACCGGGCCGGCTGGGCGCTGGCCGACCAGCTGTTCCACCGCAAGGCCAACGCGCTCGCCGGCAACGTGCTGGTGGCCGAGACCGTGCGCGAGACCAGGCGGCGTATCCAGCGGTTCTGGTTGCGCGCCGCCTCGCTGCAGAGCCGGCTGCTCTCGTGCGCCGAGGAGTACGACGAGCTCTACCGCGCCATCGAGGCGCACGACTACGCCGCCATCGAACCGGCCGTGAAGAAGCACATCGGCCACATGCGCGAACGCATGCTCGAGATGATCGCGGCCGCGGCCATCCTGCTCGGCGACGACTGAGCCCCCACCGGGAGCGCCCTGACCGGCCCTCATCTCCCGGCACCCGAACCGCGCGACGACGCGCACCGAGAGGCACCCATGGAGCTCACCGCCGCCGAGGAGTACGACGCCTTCGGCCCGTGGGTCGACGAGGTGACGGATGCGGGGCAGGTGCCCCGGCTGTTCCGCAGCCACTCGTTCGACCTGTCGGCGACGTCGATCGTGCTGAAGATCCCGCGCGACATCGTGCGCCGCGATGCGAACCCCTCGATGCACCTCTACGACGCGCTGGTGATCGTGGATGCGCGGCAGACCACCGTGCTCGAGCGGCAGGGTGCGACGTTCAGCACGCTGTCGGTGGCGCACGACTCGCTCGTGGCGATCACGAACTCCTCCGACCTGCTCGACGGCCGCTTCGAGCTCGTGGTCGACGACGGAGCCGCGGTGTCGCTGCGGTACAACGGCTCGTCGCAGCCGACCCTCGAGCGGCTGATGCGGGTGCTGCGCGAGCTCAGCCGCCCGGCGGGAGTCGCGCGGGCTGCTGCGCATCCGTTCCCCGTGGCGGGCTCGACCCGCGCACTCGACCGCGACGCGCAGGACTACGGATTGCTCAGCGAATGGGATGCCGTGCTCGCCCGCGAGCCCGGCCTCGCCCCGGGGTTCGACCGCGTGGTGGGCTACCGCAGCCGGGCGGTGGCCCCGATCGCGGGTGGGCTCACCAGGGCCCTGCACCGCGTGCGGCCGATGCGGTTGCAGGGCGCGATCGTGGGCGAGACCCCGGCTGAGGTGCATCTGGTGCACCGTCGGGCGTGGTTGCACCGCAGCTCGAAGGAGGACATCTCGATCGCGCACACGGTGATCCTGCGCGGGTCGGGCGCCGCGTACGAGATCACGGCGCATCCGGCCTACGAGGGGGTCGACGTCGTGCGCGTGCTGGCGGGTCGCGGGGCGGTCGAGCTGGCGATGCCCGCCGACGCGTCTACGCCGAACCGGGCGCGAGCAGACCGCTCTCGTACGCGACGATCACGAGCTGCGCCCGGTCGTGGGCGTACAGCTTCGTCATGATGCGGTTCACGTGCGTCTTGGCCGTGTGCGGCGAGATGACGAGCTCGTCGGCGATCTGCTGGTTCGAGTGGCCGCGGGCCACCAGCAGCAGCACCTCGCGCTCCCGCTCGGTGAGGTGCTCGAGCTGGGGCGGCACGGTCGCGGGGAGCCCGGGGGTGGGCGGTGACGGCGGCATCACGTAGCGGGTGATCAGGCTGCGGGTGGCCGTGGGCGAGAGCAGCGCGTCGCCGGCGTGCACGGCCCGCACGGCCCGGGCGATGTCGTCGGGCTCCGAACCCTTGCCGATGAAGCCGCTGGCTCCGGCCCGCAGCGCGGCCACGAGGTACTCGTCCTCCTCGAACGTGGTGAGGATGAGCACGCGGGTCTCGGCCAGCGCCGGGTCGGAGCAGATGACGGCCGTCGCCTCGATGCCGTCGAGCACGGGCATCCGGATGTCCATCAGCACGACGTCGGGCCGCAGCTGCTGGGCCAGCGTCACGGCCGCCGCGCCGTCGACGGCCTCGCCGAGCACGGTGACGCCGGGTGCGGACGAGAGGATGTCGGCGACCGCTTGGCGGATGAGCGACTGGTCGTCGACGACGAGCACGGTGGTCACGGGGTCTCCTCGGCGGGCTGGGGGATGGCGGCCTGCGGGCCGATGGGCAGCACCGCGAGCACCCGCCACCCTCCCGGCACCACCCCGGCCTCCACGGTGCCGCGCACCGAGGCCACCCGTTCCCGGATGCCGAGCAGGCCGTGCCCTGAGCCGAGCGCGGGCTCGCCGCCGACCGGGTTCGTCACCACCACGGTCGCAGCCTCATCGCCCACCTCGATCAGCACGTGCGCACGCTGCGCCACGCCATGCTTGTGCGCGTTCGTGAGCGCTTCCTGCACGACCCGGTAGGCCACCAGCCCGGCGGCGCCCGCCACCCGTGAGGGGTCGCCGTCGACCCGCACACTCACCGTCAGGCCGGCCTCCGCGAACTCCGCCACCAGTTCGTCGAGCCGGTCGAGCCCGGGCTGCGGGGCCTCGGCGCGGCGTTCGCCGTCGTCGGCCCGCAGCACCTCGAGCAGGTTCCCGATCTCCTGCAGCACGCTCCGCGACGCCCGCCGGATGGTGCCGAGCGCCTCCCTCGCCTTCTCCGGCCGCGACTCCAGGCTCGACGAGGCGACGCCCGCGTTCAGGCTGATCACCGAGATCTGGTGGGCCACCGCGTCGTGCAGGTCGCGGGCGATGCGCAGTCGTTCCTCGGCCACCCGACGGCTGGCCTCGGCCTCCCGCGTCTGCTCGGCGCGCTCCGCCCGTTCGGTGACCGCCACGATGTACTCCCGGCGCGACCGGGTCGCGTCGCCGGCCGCCGAGGCGAAGGCCACGGTGATGGCGTACTGCAGGGCCCGCGGGTCGAACACGCTGCTGATGGCGGCCAGGAGGCTGAGCAGCACCACGGCCACGACGGCACAGGCCGCGATGACGGCGGTCGTTCGCCGGTCGGAGCGGTTCGCGACCCCGAACATGGCGATGGCCACCGCGATGGCGACCCCGGGCGAGAGTGTTCCGACGAGGGATGCGGCGCCGTACACCACGAGGATCGCGGCGAGCACCGGCACCGGCCAGCGCCGCCGGAGGGGCAGCAGTACCGCCGGCGCGAGCACGAGAACCGTGGCCAGCACCCCTGTGGGCCGCAGCTGCGCCTCGGGGAACGGGGTGAACGCCGACCCCACCACCAGGAAGGCTGCCACGACGTCGCCCACCCAGGCCGGCGGATGGCGGTGCGGCAGACCGGTCGGCCGCATCCGCATCCGTTCGTCGTGCATGACTCCAGTGTGGCGGGCCGACGGCCGCCCGGAGTCACCCCCACGCGGCATCCGGATACCACGACCGCGGTACCCGAGGTGTCCCCGACGGGCTGACGCGCTGCGAGGCCAGGCCGACGAGCCTTGAAGAGCCCCGGAGACGCCGGGACGAAGTCGAGGAGAAACCCATGACGCCGATCATCTCGGTCAAAGACGTGCGCCGGTCGTACGGGCGCGGCCAGAACCGCTTCGAGGCCCTGAAGGGGGTGAGCTTCGACATCAACGAGGGCGAGAGCGTGGCGATCGTGGGCAAGAGCGGGTCGGGCAAGTCGACCCTGATGCACGTGCTCGCCCTGCTGGATGCGCCCAGCTCGGGCTCGGTGGAGCTCGAGGGCATCGACACGCGCGAGCTCAAGGGCCGGCGGCTCAACCGCACCCGCAACAAGACGTTCGGCTTCGTGTTCCAGCAGTTCTTCCTCACCGCGAACGCGTCGGTGCTCGAGAACGTCATCCTGCCGATGAAGATCGCGGGAGTGGGGCGCGGCGACCGCCGCCGTCGCGGGATGGCCGCCCTCGAGCAGCTCGAACTGGCCGACAAGGCCAAGAACAAGGCGGTGAACCTCTCGGGCGGGCAGAAGCAGCGCACCGTGATCGCGCGGGCGCTGGTGAACAACCCGCGCATCATCTTCGCCGACGAGCCAACGGGCAACCTCGACACCGCAACCGGGGCCGTGGTCGAGGACATCCTGTTCTCCCTCAACCGGGAGAGCGGAATCACGCTCATCGTGGTGACCCACGACGAGGAGCTCGCGGCCCGCTGCGACCGGCGCATCCTCATCCGGGACGGCCTGCTGGTCGACGAGACGCAGGCGGTGGCCGCATGAACACCGTCGACCTCATCGGCACCGCCGTCGCCAACACCTTCCGCTCGAAGACGCGCACCATCCTCACGATCCTCGCGATCTTCGTGGGGGCGTTCACGCTCACGCTCACCAACGGCCTCGGTACCGGCATCAACGCCTACATCGACGACACCGTCTCGGGAATCGGCGCCTCCGACACCATGACCGTCACCAAGACGGCCGAGAGCACCTCGGGTCTCGGCTCCGACTCGGGGCCGGCGGAGTACAACCCCGACTCGGTCGCCGACGCAGGAGCGGGCGCCCCGGGCCGCACGGTGGTGGCGCTCACGCCGGCCGACCTCGACACGCTCGGCAGCATCGACGGCGTGCTCGACGTGCAGGCCACCAAGTCGATCTCGGCCGACTACATCCAGGCCGGCGACGGCACGAAGTACGTGGTGAGCGTGGGCGGCCTCGTCGCCGGCCAGACGGTGAACCTGCTCGCGGGGGCCGAACCCGCGACCGATACCTCGGCCCTCGAGGTGGTGCTGCCCGCCTCGTACGTGCAGCCGCTCGGATTCGCCGACGATGCGGCCGCCGTGGGCGCATCCGTCTCGATCGCGGTGACCGACGCGCAGCGCACCCGGCACGTGATCCAGGCCACCGTCTCGGGCGTGGCCGAGGAGAGCATCGCCTCGCCGACCGGGGCCGCCATCGTGCCGAACGAAGCCCTCACCGACGAGCTCTACCAGACCCAGAACATCGGGGTCCCCGCCGACCAGGTTCAGCGCTACGCCCAGGCGACCGTGTGGTTCAGTCCGGATGCGACCGACCAGCAGATCACCGACCTCAAGGCGTCGCTGGCCGACGCCGGGTACACCGGCAGCACGGTGGCCGACCAGCTCGGCACCGTGAAGACCGTGATCGACGGGATCGTGCTGGTGCTGAACGCGTTCGCGGTGATCGCGCTGCTGGCCGCCAGCTTCGGCATCGTGAACACGCTGCTGATGAGCGTGCAGGAGCGCACCCGCGAGATCGGGCTGATGAAGGCGATGGGCATGGGCAGCGGCAAGGTGTTCGGGCTGTTCAGCCTCGAGGCGGCGTTCATCGGGTTCCTCGGCAGTGCGATCGGGGCGGTGATCGCGGTGCTGGCCGGAACCGGCATCAGCGCGGCGCTCTCGGGCTCGTTGCTGGCGAACCTGCCGGGGCTGAACCTGATCGCCTTCGACCCGCTGTCGATCGGCCTCGTGATCGTGGTGGTGATGGCGATCGCGTTCCTGGCGGGAACGCTGCCCGCAGCCCGGGCGGCCAAGGCCGACCCGGTCGAGTCCCTCCGCTACGAGTAGCCCCCTCCGGCGAGGGGTGGGGGTTACTGCGGTTCGGTGACGAAGTCGATGAGCTGCTCCACCCGGCCGAGCAGCACCGGCTCGAGGTCGGTGTAGGTCGAGACCCGGCTCAGGATGCGCTTCCAGGCTCGTGCGATGTCGGCCTGCTCGGCGTGCGGCCAGCCGAACGCCTCGCAGATGCCGTGCTTCCACTCGATCGAGCGCGGCACCGTGGGCCAGGCCCGGATGCCGAGCGCCTTGGGGGTCACCGCCTGCCAGATGTCGACGAACGGATGCCCCACCACCAGCACGTGCGCCCCGAACGGACCGCGCTCCACGGCCTGGGCGATGCGGCTCTCCTTCGACCCGGCCACGAGATGGTCGACCAGCACCCCGATGCGGCGCTCGCGGGTCGGCGCGAACTCGCGCACGATCGCGTCGAGGTCGTCGACGCCCTCGAGGTACTCCACCACCACACCCTCGGCGCGCAGATCGTCGCCCCACACCTTCTCCACCAGCTCGGCGTCGTGCCGGCCCTCCACGTAGATACGGCTCGGGCGCGCGACACGGGCGCGCTCCTGGGGGGCGGCGATGCTGCCCGACGCGGTGCGCTTGGGCCCCGAGGCGGCAGCCACCGGATGGACGAGCTCGACGGCCCGGCCCTCCAGCAGGAACCCGGCTCCCAACGGGAACACGCGCCGCTTTCCGTGCCGGTCTTCGAGTTCGACCGTCTTCCCCTCGACGCTCACCACGCTGCCGCAGAAGTCGCTCGCCACCTCCTCCACCACGAGGTCGAAGGTCGCCTGCACCTTCGGCAGCTGCACCGGTGCGGCGCGGCGCTTGTAGTCGGCCAGGACGTCGGAGCCGTAGCGATCGTAGTCAGCGGGCATCGGCCTGGTCTCAGCCCTGCTCGCGCTTTCGGAGGGCGACGACGACCTCGTCGAGGAAGTCGTCGACGTGGTTCTGGTCGTAGCCGGTGCGGAACTTCGTCTGGGCGAAGCGAGCCTTCACCACGTCGTCGGCGGTGAGGGTGGGCCGCTGCGATCCGCCCCGCTCATAGGCGGCGAGCGTCGCCGTCGCGCGAGCGAGCAGGTCGTCGACCTGGTCCATGTCGTAGCCCTCGCGCCACTTCGTGGTGCCGAACTTCTTCGCGGTGATGTCTTCGGCGCGCATGCCGCCCCTTTCGTCCGCGTCGATCCTCGCACGCGCTTTAGACTGGCGGCGCCAGGCGCGGCCGGGCCGTTCGCCGCTGCACCAGGAAGGCCCACCCATGACCGACCCCGTCACCGTTCCCGTCTCGATCGTGGCCATCGGCGAGTCGCTCGTCGACGTGGTGGAGCCCGCGATGCCCTCGGCCGACGGCGCCCCCGCATCCGAGCACCCGGGCGGCTCGCCGATGAACATCGCCTTGGGCCTCGCGCGGCTGGGCCGGCCGGTGACCCTCGTCACCGAGATCGGCACGGACGCCCGGGGTGACGCCATCGCCGAGCACCTCCGTTCGGCCGGGGTCGAGCTCGCCCCCGGCTCGGTGCGCGACGAGCCCACGTCGTCGGCGACCGCCCGCCTGCGGGCCGACGGTTCGGCCGACTACGTCTTCGACCTGCGCTGGTCGCTTCCCGCCGGGCTGTCGGTGGCCGACCCGGCGCTGGCCTCGGCCGGGATCGTGCACGTCGGGTCGATCGGCGCGTTCCTCGAGCCGGGGGCGTCGGAGCTGGCATCGCTGCTGGCGGCGCTCGCCGGGTCGGAGCATCCGCCGCTCATCACACTCGACCCGAACGTGCGGCCCTCGATCGTGCCCGATCACGCCGCGGTGCTGGCGCGCTTCGAGCAGCTCGCGGCCCTGGCCACGGTGGTGAAGCTCAGCGACGAGGACGCGGAGTGGCTGTACCCGGCGGGTGATGGGGCTGCCGGTGCCGACGCCGCTCCTGGTGCTGGCGCCCTCGATCGGGTGGCCGACCGCATCCTGGCGCTCGGGCCCGCGCTCGTGGCGGTCACCAGGGGCGGGGCGGGCGCACTGCTGGCGACCGCGGCCGACCGGCGAGACGTCTCCGGGATCACGGTGGAGGTCGCCGACACCATCGGCGCCGGCGACTCGTTCATGAGCGCGCTGATCGACCAGCTGGCCGGCCTCGTCGACCAGGGCGTTCCCGTGGACTCGCTCCGCGACGGCCACGCCTTCGACTCCACGCGCCTCGGCCTGATCGGCGACTTCGCGGTGCGCTGCGCCACCATCACGGTGTCGCGCCCGGGCGCCAACCCGCCCACCCGCGACGAGATCGCCGACTGACGGGAACGGTTCGGTTCACAACGGAGGAGAATCGCCACGCTGAGGTCTATATAGCCTCAACGGTTCGATTCTCCTCCGCTCTGAACGGGCCACCCGGCGAGCCGGGCGCCGGCGGCGACGAGCCAGCGCCGGGGGTCGGCGATCGAGGCGGCGGTGCTGCCCGCCAGCTCGGGCACGAGGGCGAGCGACGCCGCGAATCCGGCCGGATGCGCCTCGACCGTGCCGGCCACGAGCGCGACCGGCACGCCCGCGCGGGCGGCGAGATCGCGCACGTGGGCCGGAACCTTGCCGCCCTCGGACTGGCCGTCGAAGCGTCCCTCGCCGGTGATCACCAGGTCGGCGCCCGCGATCGCCTCCGCCAACCGCAGCTCGCGCGCCACGGCGGCAGCCCCGTTCTCGAGCCGCGCACCCCACACGAGCAGCCCGAACCCGGCACCGCCCGCGGCCCCCGCGCCGGCTCCGGTCGGTGACGGCACCCCGCGCGTCGCATCGGGCCCGCCCGTCGCGGCCTGCGCGACCAGGCCGGCGAAGCGGCCGAGTGAGCGGTCGGCGGCCATCACGTCGGCGGTCGTGAGCCCCTTCTGCGGCCCGAAGACCGCGGCCGCCCCGGTGGCACCGAGCAGCGGGTTCGTCACGTCGGTGAGCACGAGCGTTCCGCCGCGCGGCTGCGGCCGCAGGCCCGTGAGGTCGACCTCCGCGAGGGAGGCGAGGCCGCCGGCCCCGGCCGCGATCGGGGTGCCGCCGGCATCCGTCAGCCTGGCACCGAGCTCGGTGAGGAGGCCGGCACCGCCGTCGGTCGAGGCGCTGCCGCCGATGGCGAGCACCAGGCGGTCGACCCCGGCGTCGAGGGCGGCCACGATCGCCTGCCCGAAGCCGCGGGTGTGCGCGGTGAGCGGCAGCTGAGCCGCGAGCAGCTCGATGCCGCTGGTCGAGGCGAGTTCGACGACACCGGTACGGATGCCGGCATCGGTGAGCAGCAGCCAGTCGGCGGTCACCGGCCGGTCGTCGGGACCGAGCACGACGACCGGCCTCCGCTCGGCCGCGGGGTGCGCCGTCGCGATCGCCTCGAGGGTGCCCTCGCCGCCGTCGGCCATCGGGAGCAGCACCAGGTCGTCGTCGGCCCGCACCGACAGCCACCCCTCGGCCAGCGCGCGGGCCACCTCGCCCGCGCGCGCCGACCCCTTGAACGAATCGGGCGCCACGACGACTCGCATCCGCCTGCCGCCCGCGGCACCCGACTGGCCGGGCATCAGCCGTCGATGCCCGTTGAGGCCTCCGACGACGTCACCGGCTTCGCTGCCGCCTTGCGTACCGGGCGCTTCGGGGCCGCCGCATCCGCGACGCCCGCGTCCGCGGGGGCCGGGCTGCCCGCCGTGGCCGCGCCCGCGCCGCTCTTCGAGGCCCCACCCGCCGCGCCCGCGCCGCGCCCCCGCGCGGCCCGCGCCCGTGCCGGTGCCGCCGAGGCCGCCGCCACCGCGCCCGCCGACACCGCCCTCGGCGCCAACCGTTCCAGCTGCGTCACGTGCCCCGGGTTCAGCTCCTCCAGCGAGTTCACGCCGAGCAGTCGCATCGTGCGCGTGATCTGCTCGCCCAGGATGCCGATCATCCGGTCGACGCCCTCGCGCCCGCCGGCCATCAGGCCGTAGAGGTAGGCGCGCCCCACGAGCGTGAACCGCGCGCCGAGCGCTACCGAGGCCACGATGTCGGCGCCCGACATGATGCCCGTGTCGAGGTGCACCTCGTACTCCGAACCGAACTCGCGCGCGACATCCGGAAGCAGGTGGAACGGGATCGGCGCCCGGTCGAGCTGCCGCCCGCCATGGTTCGAGAGCGTGATGCCGTCGACGCCGAGCTCGGCCAGCCGCCGCGCGTCGTCGAGGCTCTGCACACCCTTCACGACGACCTTGCCCGGCCACTGCGCCTTGATCCACTCGAGATCGTCGAACGTCACCGAGGGGTCGAACATCGAGTCGAGCAGCTCGCCCACGGTGCCCGACCAGCGGTCGAGCGAGGCGAACGAGAGCGGTTCGGTGGTGAGGAAGTTGATCCACCACTCCGGCCGCGGAACGGCGTTCAGCACGGTGCCGACCGTGAGCTGCGGCGGAATCGAGAAGCCGTTGCGCTTGTCGCGCAGCCGGGCGCCCGCGACGGGCACGTCGACCGTCACGAGCAGCGTGTCGAAGCCGGCCGCCGCCGCGCGCTCCACGAGCGCCATCGAGCGCGCCCGGTCCTTCCACATGTAGAGCTGGAACCAGTTGCGCCCGTCGGGGTTGGCCTTCTTCACGTCCTCGATGGCGGTGGTGCCCATCGTCGACAGCGAGAACGGGATGCCCGCAGCCCCCGCCGCACCGGCCCCCGCGATCTCGCCCTCGGTCTGCATCATGCGCGTGAACCCGGTGGGCGCGATGCCGAACGGCAGAGCCACGGGGGCGCCGAGAACGTCCCAGCCCGTGGTCACCGCCCCGACGTCGCGCAGGATGGCCGGGTTGAACTGGATGTCCTGGAACGCCTGCCGCGCCCGCCGCAGGCTGATCTCGGCCTCGGCGGCACCCTCGGTGTAGTCGAAGGCGGCCTTCGGGGTGCGCCTCTTCGCGATCGCCCGCAGGTCGTCGATGGTGAGCGCGGCGTTCAGCCGGCGCCTCTTCGCCTGCAGGTCGGGCGCCTTGAAGCGCATCAGCGGCGCGAGATCGCGCACCTTGGGTATGCGGCGCTGAACCATGGTTCTCCTGCTCGTCAGTGATTCTCGTCAGTGATGGATGCCCGAGACGACCGTCTCGGCGTGGTAGTCCTCGATGTGGTCCCGGATGCGCGTGCGAGCGGCATCGGCGTCGCCCGCGTCGATCGCGGCCACGATGGCGCGATGCTCGGCCGTCAGTCGGGCTCGGGTGGCGGGCCAGTCCTCGAGTGCGGCTGCCCCCACGCGGAGGTACTGCTCGATCGCGTCGCGGAGCCCCGACAACGTGGCGGCGATCACGGCGTTGCCCGACGCGACCGCCAGCGCGAGGTGGAACGCCTGGTCGAGGGTGAGGAACTCGTCGCGGTCGAGCGGCCCGCCCGCCGGGTGCTCCATGGCGTCGAGCAGCTCGCGCGCCTCGCCGAGCCCGGGGTGCGCAGTGCGGGCGCCGGTCTCGCCGGTACCGTGCGCAAACCCTCCGGCGCCCGCCGCCAGCTCGCCCACCACCGCCGACTCGAGCACCACCCGCGTGGCCACCACGTCGGCCACCGCGAACCCCTGCGCCGCCACCTGCAGCCGCACCAGAGCGCTCATGCCGCCGGTGGGCCGGGCGATGATGACGGCGCCCGACTGCGGACCCGACCCGGCCCGGGTGCTCACCAGCCCGAAGGCCTCGAGCACCCGGATCGCCTCGCGCACGCTCGACCGCCCCACCCCGAGCTCGGCCGCCAGCGCGCGCTCGGCGGCCAGATGATCGCCCGGCTTCAGGATGCCCGCCACCAGCTGACCCTCGATGTGGCGCAGAACGGCCTCCCAGGCCCGGCCGGCCTCGGCGGCCCCCGCGAACCCGTCGGCGGATGCGCCCACCCTGTCCTCCTCGACGGCTCGCGACCCGGCGCCCCAAGCCCCGCGCCTGTGGTCAGACCATGTGGTCAGACCACACGATATCAGTCCGCGTCCCGATGCTCCAGTGGCAGGCGCTGACCGACGTCGATCCGGTTGCCGTCGGGGTCACAGAACACGAAGCCCCGAAGTCCGTAGTCGGCGTCGCGGAGCCCCTTGACCACCCTGACCCCCGCGGCAGCCATGCGGCCGTAGAGCGCTGTCGCATCCGCGACGAGGACATGGGCCACGTTGTGAGCGGCCGGCCGGTGCTTCGGTACGAGCGTGAGGTGGAGTTCCGCGTCGCCGTTCTTCAGGATGACGAAGCCCAGCGGCCGGCCGTTGCGGAACGTCGCCCCGAGGCCCAAGTGGGTTCGGTAGAACCGTTCGGCACTGTCGATGTCGGCGCGGTGGCCCTCGATCTCGACAGTAGCAAAGCCGATGCCAGGCTGTCAGCCCGCGGTGGAGGCGTCGTAGATCGCCTGGATGGCGCGGTCGAGGGCGGCGTCGAACTCCGCATCCGACTGCTGCGCGGTGAGCCCCTCGGTGAGCGCCCGGCTGAAGCTCGCGATCTCACCGATGTCGCGGACGAGCAGCGCATCCGCTTCGTCTCGCGAGTAGCCGCCCGACAGCGCCACGACCCGCATGACCCGCGGATGCTCGACCAGCGGCCGGTAGAAGTTCGTCACCGTGGGCAGAGACAGCTTCACCATCACCCGCTGACCGTCGACGAGCTCGTCGAGGCGCTCGGAGATCGCGGCGAGCAGCAGCTCTTCGGCGGCCGCCTTGTCGTGGATGGTGATGGTGACCTCGGGCTCGAGAATCGGGATCAGCCCGTGCGCGAGCACCCGCCGGGCCACCTCGAACTGCTGCCCGACCACGGCGGCGATGCCGGCCGGGTCGGCCGCGCCGATCACCGAGCGCTCCTTCGTGCCGAAGACACCGTGCCGCACC
The DNA here is from genome assembly GCF_041927335.1 of Herbiconiux liangxiaofengii. Taxonomy (NCBI): domain Bacteria; kingdom Bacillati; phylum Actinomycetota; class Actinomycetes; order Micrococcales; family Microbacteriaceae; genus Herbiconiux; species Herbiconiux liangxiaofengii. Next base: position 33,244 of record NZ_JBHFHD010000001.1, read on the forward strand.
GCGCTGTCGAGCAGGTCGTCGAGGCCCGGCATCGGCTTCATCAGCTGCACGCCGTCGGCCGGATCGGCCAGGCCCTGGTCGATCTTGAGGAACGGCACCACACCCTTGACGCCCCAGAGGTACTGCGCGGCCGGCTGCCCGCCGAACTCGCGGTGCAGGGTGTCCTCGAACAGGATGGCGGCGAGAACGCGGTCGCCGTCGAAGGCAGGGGATTCGACGATCCTCGAGCGCATCCGGTGCACCAGGTCGAACATCTCGGCGTCGGTGGAGTACTCGCTCGGCGCGATGCCGTAGAGGCTCAGCGCCTTCGGGGTCGACCCCCCGCTCTGGTCGAGGGCGGCGATGAAGCCGCTGCCCGAGCTCATGCGATCGGCCTGTACGTGGTTCACCATGCCCCGACCCTAGTTCTCCCGGGCAGCGGCGAAAAGGGACGTCTGACGGAAGCCGTGGCCGGTCAGGTGGGGTCGGCGAGAGCCTCGACCTCGTGCATCGCCAGGTCGAGCAGCTCGGCGGCCGGCCGCGAGCCGGCCGAGGCGAGCCAGGCGCTCTGGGCGGCCATGACGCACGCGAAGGCCGCCCCGACGATACTGGACGCCCTCAGGGCGGTCAGTCCGTCGGGGTGGCTCGCGGGCATCCGATCGATCGCCGCCTCGGTGACGAGGCTCTGCATGCGTGACAGCTTCTCGAGGTAGCCGGCGTAGAGGGTGGGCGAGCTGCGCACGATCTTCTCCATGGCCTCGTTGCGCGCTCGCTCGGGGGAGTCGTCGAAGTACACCAGCGCGATGTCGAACACCCGGCGCAGCGACTGCCAGAGCGGTTCGTCGGCCGGGCGACCGCGGAGGGTGTCGGCCATGCGCTGACCGAAGAGCTCGTACTTGCCGATGACCAGGTCGTCTTTCGAGGCGAAGTACCGGAAGAACGTGCGGCGGGACATGCCCGCGGCGGCCGCGATCTGATCGATCGTGGTCTCCTCGTAGCCGTTCTCGAGAAAGAGGTCCTGAGCCACCCGGGTGAGTTCGGTCTGGGCCAGCCGGCGCGTCCGTTCCCTCATCGGAACGGGCGGAGGGGTCTGAGGCACGATTCCAAGCCTACCATCAGGGGCGAATATGGCACCCAGTGTCATTCGAGCGGTACAGTGTCGGTATGACCACCATCCTCATCACGGGCGCCTCCGATGGCATCGGCGCCGCATCCGCTCGACAGCTCGCGGCCGACGGGCACCGCGTGCTCGTCACCGGGCGATCGCGGGAGAAGACCCTCGCGGTCGCCCGCGCCACCGGAGGCGTGGCTTTCGTCGCCGATTTCGCCCGCCTCGACGACGTGCGGCGGCTGGCCGACGAGGTGCACGCCGAGCTCGACGGCGAGGGGCTCGACGTGCTCGCCAACAATGCCGGTGGGCTCTTCGGAGACCCGGCGAAGACGGTCGACGGCAACGAGAAGACGTTCCAGGTCAACCATCTCGCGCCGTTCCTGCTCACGCATCTGCTGCGGGACGACCTCCGGGCCGCGCCGGGCGGCCGGGCGAGCATCGTCAACACCTCCAGCGTCGGCAACCGTCTGTTCGGCCACCTCGACCTCGACGACCTGAACAACGACAGGGCGTTCAGCCCGAACAAGGCCTACGGCGATGCGAAGCTCGCGAACATCCTCTTCACCCGCGGCCTGCACGCCCGGTACCACTCCGAGGGCATCTCCTCGGTGGCGTTCCATCCCGGCAACGTGGCCACCAACTTCGCCTCCGACACCACGAGCGCCATGCGATTCGTGTACCGCACGCCGCTCAAGCGGCTCATCCTGATCTCGTCGGAGAAGGGCGGCGCCAACCTCACCTGGCTCGTCGAGGGCGAGCCCGGCGTCACCTGGCAGTCGGGGGAGTACTACGACCAGCGCCGCCACACCACGAAGGTGAACCCGCAGGTGCTCGACGACGGTCTCGTCGAAGGGCTGTGGCAGCGCAGCGCCGAGCTGGTGGGCATCTCCTGACGCCGGGGGCGCCTGCCACGCCCCGGCGAGGATGCGTCAGCGGCTCACGCCTCCGCGATCACCATGTCGAACATCTCGGCCCGCTCGACATCGGGGTCGGGCCCGCTCCGGATGCCGGTGTCGAGCGCGTCGATGCGGGCCATCTCCTCGCCGTCGAGTTCGAAGTCGAACACGTCGAAGTTCTGCGCGATGCGCCCCGGATCGGTCGACTTCGGAATCACCGAGCGCCCCTCCTGGATGTGCCAGCGCAGCATCACCTGCGCCGGGCTCTTGCCGTGCGCGCGGGCGATCGCGGCCAGCGTCTCGTCGTCCATCACGCTCCGACGGTGGTCGCCCCAGCCGGGGTAGAAGGTGATGCCGCCGATCGGCGACCAGGCCTGCGTCAGGATGCCGCGCTCCGCATCCGCCCGCTGCAGCGCCGGCTGCGCAAAGTACGGGTGCAGCTCGACCTGGTTCACGGCGGGCACCGTCTGCACCTCGGCGAGCAGCCGGTCGAGGTGCGCGGGGGTGAAGTTGCTCACACCGATCGAGCGCACCCGGCCGTCGGCGAGCAGGCTCTCGAGCGCCTGGTAGGCCCCCACCGTCTTCTCGAACCGGCCCGGCGCGGGCTGGTGCAGGATGAGCAGGTCGAGCGTGTCGAAGCCGAGTTTGCCGGTCGCCTTCTCGAAGGCGTGCAGTGTCTGGTCGTACCCGAAGTCGCTCACCCACACCTTCGTCTCCACGAAGATCTCGGAGCGGTCGACGCCCGAGGCCCGGATGCCCTCGCCCACCTGCCGCTCGTTGCGGTACGCGGCGGCGGTGTCGATGTGGCGGTACCCCGTGCGCAGCGCGGTCTCGACGGCGGCCGCGGTCTCCTCGGGCGAGCTCTGGTACACGCCGAGGCCGATCACGGGGATCTCGACGCCGTTGTTCAGGGTGAAGGTGGGAGTGCTCATGAACCCGACGCTACGCCCGCGCGCCCGGCCGAGGGAGGCACTGCCGCACCCTCCCAGCGGCGGTTCAGTCGGCGGGGGCGAGCAGGCGGCGGAGCCCGGTGTCGACGCTCGCCGCGAGCAGGCGCTGGCCGTCGGCGGTGGGATGCGTGTCGTCGAACTGCATGAGGTCGACGCGCCCGGCCAGCGGTTCGCCGATGTCGAGCCAGCTCGCGTGCTCGGCCTCGGCCGCGCCCTCGACCGCGCTGTTGATCTCGGTGAGCTCCGGCGGCTCGGGCTCGTCGCCCCAGATGGCGCTCAGCCCCACGATGGTCGAGTGCGGGAACGCGTCGTGCAGGGCCTTGAACGCCTTCTTCGCCGCGTGCGCCACCTTCGCGGGGTCGCGGCCGAGGTCGTTGCTGCTGGCGGAGACGATGATCAGGGCGGGCGCATCCGGGGCCGACGCCGCCTGCGTCACCTGCTCGGCGAAGGTGTGCTCGTCGTCGCCCTTCTGGGCGAAGCCCGCGCCGTCCTCGGCGAGGTTGTCGAGCTGCCAGCCGTTGGCCTCGGCCACCACGGCGGGCCAGGCCTCGTCGGGCCAGACGCCGTTGCCCGACATGATCGAGTCGCCGATCGTCACCACCGACTGCGGCCCCGTCGTGTCGAGCGACCAGGGCGCACCGAGCGTGGCCACCGGGGGGCTGAAGTCGTCGGTCTGCCCGGCCGCCCAGCCCGAGCACCCGGCCAGCAGCAGGGTGAGCGCCACCCCCGGGGCGACGAGCGGCGCCCACCGACGGATGCGCGCATCAGAGGGCCGGTCGGTTCGCCGGGAGCGGCGCCCGCTGCGCTCGCCGCCGCTCACCGCGGCGCTGCCGACAGACCGATCCCTCACCCTCGAAGTCTCGACCCCGCACCTGGGAATGAACGTCGAGTCACGCGGTGGGAGCAGAGAGCGCGGCGATCTCGTCGTCGTCGAGCACGAGCTCGAACGACTCGATCAGCGCGGGCAGCTGCGCCGCGGTGCGGGCGCTCGCGATCGGGGCCGCCACCGCGGGCTGCTGACGCAACCAGGCGAGGGCCACGGCCGCATCCGACACCGAGTGCGCCGCCGCCACGTCGTCGAGAACGCCGAGCAGTTCGACGTTGCGCGGGTCGTCGAGGTAGGCCGCCGCCCCGCCGGCGCGGGCCGACTCGACGTTCTGCCCCGGCCGGTACTTGCCCGTGAGGAAGCCGCTCGCGAGCCCGTAGTACGGCAGCTCGACGATGTCGAGGTCGAGCAGCGTGTCGCGGCTGCCCGACTCGAACGAGCGGTCGACGAGGTTGTACTGGTCCTGCGCCACGGTGAAGGGGGTGAGGCCTTCGCGGCGGGCGATCTCGACGGCCGAGGTGAGGCGCTCGGGCGAGAAGTTCGAGGCGCCCACTTCGCGCACCTTGCCGGCCCGCACGAGCTCGTCGAACACGGCCACGTACTCCTCCTGCGGCACCTCGGTGTCGTCGCGGTGGGCGTAGTAGAGGTCGAGGCGATCGGTCTGCAGCCGGCGCAGGGAGTCGTCGACGGCGGCGCGCACGTTCGCAGCCGAGAGCCCCGGGCGCGTGGGCAGCGAGAACACCTTGGTGGCCACCACCACGTCGTCGCGCCGGCCGCTCGAGGCGAACCACTCGCCGATCAGGGTCTCCGACTCACCGCCCGAGTTGCCGTCGGCCCAGGCCGAGTACACGTCGGCGGTGTCGATCGAGCGCCCGCCCGCTGCCACGAAGGCGTCGAGCACGGCGAAGGTCTCGTCGCGGTCGGAGGTCCAGCCGAAGGTGTTGCCGCCCAGCACGAGAGGGCCGAAGTCGAGAGTCGTCATGCCCTCCACGCTACGCCTGCCGGGCCCTTGCTTGACATCACTGGCTAATAGCCGTAGCTTAAAGCTATTCCAATTAGCCACCAGGGGGCATCATGACCGAGTACCTGACCATCGACGGCGGCACCATCGCCTACGACCTCGCCGGCGAGGGCCCGCTGGTGGTGCTCGCCCACGGCATGGGCGACAGCCGGCACTCCTACCGGTTCATCGTTCCGGCACTGGTGGCGGCCGGCTACCGCGTCGCCAACGTCGACCTCCGGGGCTGCGGAGAATCCAGCACCGACTGGGCGGGCTACAGCCGCACCGACATCGCCGGTGACCTCGTTGCCCTCGTGCGCCACCTCGGCGGCCCCGCCGTCATCGTGGGCCAGTCGATCAGCGGGGGAGCGGCCACCATCGCCGCCGCCACCGCACCCGAGCTCATCGTCGGCCTGGCCGAGCTGGCGCCCTTCACCCGCGCGCAGTCGATGGATCTCGGCGGCCTCCTCCGCGTCAAGGCGCACCGCGCCGGCACTCTGCAGCTCGCGAAGATGCTGATCACCGGCAGCCTCAAGGCCTGGCTGGCCTACCTCGACCTGGCCATCCCGGCCAAGCCCGCCGACTGGGTGGTCGAGCGCGCCCGCATCGAGGCATCGCTGAGCCGGCCCGAACGGATGGCGGTGCTCCGCGCGATGGCCAAGACCACGCCCGCCGACGCGGGGGCGAAGCTGGGCTCCGTGTCGTGCCCGGTGCTGGTGGTCGAGGGAGGCGCCGATCCCGACTGGGCCGACCCGCGAGCCGAAGGCGAGCGCATCCTGGCCGACCTGCCCGCCGGGCTCGGCCGGCTCGAGGTGATCGAGCGTGCCGGGCACTACCCGCACACCGAAACGCCCGACGAGCTGCTCGGGCTGCTGCTGCCGTTCCTCGGCACGACGCTCGCTCCTGCCGCGCCGGCCGACAATGCCTAGGGCCGGCCTCGACGCCGCCGCCGTCATCGAGGCCGGGGCGGTCCTCGCCGACGAGATCGGTCTCGACCGGCTCAGCATGAGTGTGGTCGCCGAGCGCCTGGGCGTGAAGGCGCCGTCGCTGTACAAGCACGTCGACAGCCTGGCGGCGCTCACGCACGGCATCGCGGTGCTCGGCGCGACCGAGGTGGGCGACGCTGTGCGCGACGCCACCCAGGGCCGGGCGGGTGGTGACGCCCTCGCGGCGGCGGCGCAGGCCCTGCGGGCCTACGTGAGCCGGCATCCCGGTCGCTATGCGGCCACCACCGGCGTGCGCATCGACGGCTCAGACGACCCGCTGGGCCCGGCGATCGAGAAGACCCTCGGCTCCCTCTCGGCGGTGCTGCGCGGGTATCGGCTCGACGCCGGCGACGAGATCCACGCGCTCCGGATGCTGCGGAGTCTGCTGCACGGATTCGCGACCCTCGAGGCGGCCGGCGGCTTCCAGCTGAACACGGATGTCGACGACAGCTTCCTGTGGATGATCGCCTTCCTCGACCAGGGCCTGCGAGGTCTGGCGGACGGCGACTCCGGTTCCTAGTGGGCGGGGCCGGGACCCGTCTCGGAGTGCGCGTCGGGCGCGTCGCTCAGCGACCGGATCATGCTCTGCAGGATCGGGAAGGCGTCCGACCGCTGCTCCGGCGTGAGGCCGGCGAGCATCCTGAGCTCCACCGAGCGCACGGCGACCGTCGCCTTCTCCAGGCTCCGCCGGCCGCGGGGCGTGAGTCGCGTGGGGAGAACCTTGCCGACGCGGGCCTGGTCCGGCCGGGTCACGAATCCGTCGCGCTCGATGGCCTGCAGGAGCACGTTCATCGACTGGCGGGTGACGAAGGCGCCCCGCGCGAGCTCGGAGTTCGACAGCCCGGGGCGCTGCGAGAGCAGTTCGAGGCAGGAGTAGTGGGTCACGGTCATGCCGAGCGGCCGCAGCTCGGCCTCCATGGCGACGCGCAGGGCGCTCGAGGCCTGCTTCAGCAGATAGCCCAGCGAGGTGGTGAGTTCGATGCCGTCTTGACTCATGTCAGCATTCTGACATAGATTGCTCCGTGTCAGAAGACTGACACAAATCTGAGGAGCACTCCATGCCCGTTACCGGCCCCGACTTCATCTCCCTGCAGGCCACCGACCTCGACGCCTCGCAGGCCTTCTACGAGAGGTACCTCGGCCTCGTGCGCTCCCCGGCCGGCCCGCCGCACGCCGTGGTCTTCACCACCACGCCCATCGCCTTCGCGCTGAGGGAGGTCGTGCCCGGCACCGACCTCGCCTCGGCCACCCAGCCCGGCATCGGCGCGGCGATCTGGCTCCACGCCACCGAGGTGCAGGCCATCCACGACGCGCTCGTGGCCGACGGCCACCGCATCGTCGCGGCCCCGATCGACGGCCCCTTCGGCCGAACCTTCACCTTCGCCGACCCCGACGGCTACCACATCACCCTCCACGACCGCGCCTGACCGGGCGGCCCGGCAGGTCGACCGATCGGGCACGGCGGAGGCCGGCCGCCCCGCCAGGACGGCCGGCCAGGGGCCGCGGTGCTACTCCGCAGGAACGGTGACGGCCACCTCCGCCAGGTTCCCGAGCAGCGGGCTCCCGTCGGACGAGCTGGAGCCGGCACTGACGGTGACCGTGTAGTCGCCCGCGTCGATCGGCACGGTCACGGTGTAGCCCGCTCCGTCGTTGGCTGCGGTGACGTCGACCCAGTCGGTGTAGTTCACGCCGCCGTTGTGGGCGCGGTTGTCGCCGATGCTGAACACGGCGTCGGTGGCGCCGTTCGCGAGGCTGATCGAGTCGGCCGAGATCGTGTACGAGCCGGCGCCGGGGGTGATCGTCAGCCCGGTCACGGTGAGCCCGGCCTCGGCGAGCTGCTCCGCCGAAGGTGGCGACGGCTGCTCGTAGTCGACCGCCACGGTGGGGGAGGCGGCGGGTGCGGGCAGGGGTGCTTCCGACGCGAACACGGCGGGGGCGGCGAGACCGGCGGTGAGCAGCGCCATCGCACAGGTGACGAACGCGGTGGTCATGAGGGTGGTGTTCTTGTTCATGGTGAGATCTCCTTCTCGGGGGTTGGTGATCCGATCGAAGCCGCCCGGATGTCGCGCCGCCGCCAGAGGAATCTCTGACGTTTTCCTGATGTCCGGTGTGATTGGGTGGGGCCACCGGCCGGCGACGGCACACAAGACGACGGCACACAGGACGGGAACCCATGAGAGTCCTCATCGCAGAAGACGAGGTGTTCCTCGCCGAGGCCATCCAGCGCGGTCTCCGCCTCGAGGCCTTCTCGGCCGACATCGCCGCCGACGGCGGGACGGCCCTCGAGAAGCTCGCCGAGAACGACTACGACGCGCTCGTGCTCGACCGCGACCTGCCGGTCGTGCACGGCGACGAGGTGTGCCGACGCCTGGCGGGCCGCCCCGGCGCCCCGCTCATCCTGATGCTCACCGCCGCCTCCACCCTGGCCGATCGCGTGGGCGGCCTGGAGCTCGGCGCCGACGACTATCTGGTGAAGCCGTTCGAGTTCGAAGAACTCGTGGCCCGGCTCCGTGCGCTGCACCGTCGCAACGCGCCGGCCCGCCCGCCCGTGCTCGAGGTCGGCGACATCCGGCTCGACCCGTTCCGACGGGAGGTGTACCGCGCCGGCCGCTTCGTGCGGCTGAGCCGCAAGGAGTTCTCGGTGCTGGCCGTGCTGATGGAGGCCGAGGGCGGCGTGATCAGCGCCGAGCGGCTGCTCGAGAAGTCGTGGGACGAGAACGCCGACCCATTCACCAACGCCGTGCGCACCACCGTGTCGAGCCTCCGTAAGCGTCTCGGCGCCCCCGACCCGATCGAGACGGTCGCCGGGGTGGGGTACCGGATGGACGACGGCCGTGGCTGAGTCGCACCGCGTGCGGCGGGCGGGACTCAGCATCCGGAACCGGCTCGCCCTCACCTACACGGTGCTCCTCGTGGTCACCGGGCTCGCCATGATCGCAGCCGTGAACGTGACCGTGCAGCTGATGAACGGCGCCCTGATCGACCTGCTCTACCAGGTGGCGATCGCGACCGTGCTGGTGATCGCGGCCCTCGGCGCTCTGGCGAGCTGGCTGGTGGCCGGCTGGATGCTGCGCCCGCTCCAACGGCTCAACCGGGTGGTGCGCGAGGTCGACGAGACCTCCCTCGACACCCGGCTGCATCTCGCCGGGCCGGATGACGAGATCCGCTCGCTGGCCGACACCTTCGACGTGCTGTTCTCCCGCCTGGAAGCGGCGTTCAGCAGCCGCGCCCTGTTCGCCGCGAACGCCTCGCACGAGCTGCGCACACCCCTGGCCACCATGAAGACGGTGCTCCAGGTTGCCCTCCGCGAACCGCCCGAGAGCACGAGCCCCCAGGCGCGGGAGACCTTCGAGCGGCTGCTGGCCACGGTCGAGTCGATGTCGGACACCACCGCCGCTCTGCTCGACCTCGCCGAGGGCCACCGTTTCGCGGCCGAGGAGACCTTCGAGGTGTTCGACCTCGCCGGTGTCGTGACGGAGGAGTGCGAGGCGCTGGCGGGGCGGATGGCGCAGCGCGACCTCGCCGTCACCGTGCACCTCGCACCCGCGTCGGTCGCCGGGGATCCGCGGCTGATCCGCGACCTCGTCGCCAACCTGCTCGGCAACGCCGTCATCCACAATCGCGATGGCGGATCGGTCGGGATCGACACGACGGTGCTCGCCGACGGCCGCATCCGGCTCGTGGTGCAGAACTCCGGCGACGTCGTTCCGGCCGACCGCATCCCGTTGCTCACCGAGCCGTTCTACCGCGCCCGGCTGCGCAGCACGGGTGGGGGGCACGGGCTGGGGCTGGCCATCGTGGCGGCCGTCGCCGACACCCATCGGGCCGAGTTCGCGCTGGCGGCGGGGCGCCCCGACGGGCTCGTCGCGACGGTGACGTTCCCGGCTCCCCGGGCGGCGACGATACCGTCCGCTACGGCCGGGGGCCCGCCGACGGGGGCTCCTCGAGCGACCTGAGGTACTCCGCGTTCTGGCGCAGGGCGGGCTTGTACCGCTCGATCTCGCCGGCGTGGACGTGGTCGGCGAGCAGCGTCAGCGCGGTTGCGAGCGCGCCGTCGACCCGGCCGGCGGCGTGCAGGCTGAGCGCCTCGAACGCGCCGAGGGCGACCGAGTCGGGAAACTCCTCCCGAGCCCGCGCGAACACGGCGAGCGACTCGTCCGTTCGCCCGAGGTTGCGCAGGGTGCTGCCGTACTGCAGGAAGCACCGCCGCCGCAGGTCGCCCTCGAGCCCCAGAGAAAGAGCGCGCTCGTAGAAACCGAGGGCCGTGGCCTCGTCGCCCGCCGTGTCATAGGCGCCGCCCACTTCGTAGAGCACCCGCGCGTGCTGCGGGTGCTGTTCGGCGAGCGGCAGCAACGCGTCGATCGTCGGCTGCATGTCGTCGCGGTCGCGCTCGGCGAAGAGACGGTCGAGCTCGTCGTCCAGGTCGCGGCTCATGCTGCCCGTGTCAGCCTGCCCGCGAGCAGCAGCATCAGCCCCACGACCAGCCCGAGAACGGATGCGGCGCCCAGGAGCGCCGGCCCCACCAGCGAGAGGATCGTCACCATCGGTCCCACAGCGAAGCGGCCCCCGGGCACCGGCCCGTCGCACGACACCGTCATGGTGCCGGGCTCGTCGACCCAGACGCTCCCGCGTGCATCCCACCGCTCGGGCAGCAGGAGATCCTGCTGGATCATGGAGAGCCGCAACTGCAGCTCCTGGCCGCCGACCTCGCCCACACAGGAGATCTCCGACCACTCGTCCGACGGTGTCACGTACACGGCGCGGTCGCCGCCGGCCAGCTCCACCGACACGGTCTCACCGAACGGCGCCGACGCCGAGAGCTGGAACCCGGGCGCGAGCGCCAGCGCCGCCGCCCCCAGCAGGCCGCACACCCCGAGCGCGACCACCACCCACCCGGCCACCCCGAGTCGTGTCCGCGTTCGCGTCATCGTGCCCCCCGCCCGCTCGATCCCCTCTCGACGACCCTACGGGCGTGCCCACGCAGCGGCCATGGGGAGCCCTCCCCATCCGCGACGCCCGCGCGGCTCGCGAGCCGGCCACACGTGGATCTCACGAGCGGCTAGCTGCGTGCGCGCCTCCGACGGGCGACGAGCAGGCCGAGCAGGAGCAGGGCGAGGCCCCCGGTGGCCGTGATCCCGGCAGTGGCAGCGGATGAGGCGGCGGATGAGGCATCCGCCCCCGTGTTCGCCAGTGCCGCGCCCGGGCTGGAGGTCGGGTCGCCCGCGCCCGCGCCCTGGCTGGAGGTCGGGCCCGCCGCCGGAGCGCCCGCCACCGGCACACCCGACGCCAGCACGTTCACCCCGCCCACCGCATCCCACGTTCCCACGTTCGCGAACTGCACCGCGTACTCCGCGCGAGCCTGAAGCGTGGTCGACGGGTCGGGCAGCCAGAGCGAGAGGTCGTAGTCGCCGACCGGCAGGTCGTCGGGGATGTGCACGGTCTCGTTCAGGACGGTCGTCGTCATCGACGCCCACTGGCGGGCATCCGCCGACAGACGGATGGCCTCGCGGTGCTCGGCGTCGCTGATCACGAGATAGGCCGGCCGTTCGGAGATCACCGAGGCGAACCCCGTGTTGGTGACAGTGAGGGAGATGGGCACGTCGGCGCCGGGCACGAGGCGCGTCGGCAGCGTGGCGCTGTCGAGCTGAAGGCGGTAGCCGAGCCGATCGGTGAGGTCGCTCCAGCAGTCGGCGTAGCCGGGCAGGAATCGCGTCGAATCGAACGTGCCGTCGAAGTAGGTGACGTGCATCAGCGCGAACTCCCCGCTCCGCCCGTCCGGGCCGACCGCGGTGTCGCAGGTGAGCCGGTCGGGGTTCGCCGACGGCTTGTTGCACACGACGAGACCGATGAACTGGTGCTCGCCGATCTGCTGCCCGAGCCGGGTCTTCATGGCCAGCTGCGCGCCGGGGTCGTTCGGCGGCCAGGTTCCGACGTCGCCACCACCGTCGCCCGAGGCGTAACAGGCTTGGTAGTTCGCGGTGCGCGTGGCGTGCGCGGGGTGCTTCTCGAGGTAATCGAAGATGTCCTGCGGGTAGCGGAAGTTGAACTGCCGGCTCGACGGGAAGCCGTCGAAGAGCGCCTCGAAGAGCAGAGGCTTGTTCGCGTCGCTGAGCAGCAGGTTCGTGGAGCAGTGCCATTCGCCCCACTCGCCGGCGAACCCGGCGTCGATCGACGACACGATGTCGAGGTTGGCGTCGATGATGGGCCGCAACTGCGCCAGTTGCGCCGTGATCGTGTCGAGCGGGGCATCCGGTGGCACGTTCGGATCGGCCGGTTTCACGTTCGGGTCGCACGCGGTCTCGACCCCGGAGGCGACCTTCGGGCTGTAGGTGAAGTGCAGCACGACCTTCATCCCGACGTCGCGGATGTGCCCGAGTGCCGCGGCGAAGCCGTCGAGCCAGGCCTGGTCGATCACGGTCGTCCCGCCGTCGGCGCCGGTGTAGGCGGAGAGGTCGGCGGCCCCGTGCACCAGGGTCCAGCCGCTGGCCGCAATCACCTCGGCACGCCCTTTGCCGAGCGTCTCGAAGTTCTCCTCGTCCCCGCACGGGAGTTCCTTCCACAGCCGGCAGGGGTTCCCGACCAGTAGCTCACGTGCCGGGCCGTCGCCGACTCGGAGCGACTACCAGTCCTGCGACCCGGACCGTGGAGAGGTGCGACGCGCCCTAGTCTTCGACGCCGGCCACCACGAGGATCGGCAGGTGGTCGGACTCGCCCTGCGGCAGGGTGTCGATCGACTCGATGCGCGTGTGCGCCGAGGTGACGAAGTCGAAGTGGCCCCGGAAGTACTTGTAGCGGGCGTACGTGGGCTTGTCGCTGAACGACAGCAGGTAGCCCGACTCCTCCATGCGGTCGCTCAGGCTGTTGCGGAACCAGGGGTAGTTGTAGTCGCCCACCATCACCGTCGGCAGCCCGGGCCCCATCACCCGGAGGGCTCCGTGCGCGGCCGCGATCTGTTTGCGCCGCAGGGAGTTGGTGGCGGTGAGCGGCGCCGCGTGGAACGAGCCCACGAGGATCTCCTTGCCGAGCTCGCGGTCGAACAGCTTCGCCGCCAGCAGCCGCTCGTGCGCCGGTGCCATCACGCGGTCGTGCATCGACTTGCGCAGCGCGAACACCCGGGTGCCGCGCAGCTCGAACCGGTCGTCGCGGAAGTAGATGGCGAGGCCGAGCCGGTTGGTCTTCGTGGAGTCGGCCAGCACGAGGTGCTCGATCACCGGCGGGATGTCCTCGGTGTCGCACTCCTGCAGGCACAGGATGTCGACGTCGTACAGCTTCGAGAGATCGACGAGCTCGCCGCTGGCGTGGTGCTTGCGCAGGTTGTAGCTGATGATGTTCAGTTCGCGTCGCATGGTCGTCGGGCACGCACCTTCTGTAGCGTCAGCAGATCCGGCCACCGGACGAGGCGGCTCCTGGTCACGATTCTGACACGATCTCTCGGGGTCTACGCTGAATGCCTGCCCGGAGCGGCCTCTGAGCGAATCCCGCGCTCGATTCAGCGCAGGAAGGCCGCCGCGACACCGGCATCCACGGGGATGTGCAGCCCGGTGGTGTGCGAGAGGTCGCTCCCCGTGAGCACGGCCACCGCGTTCGCCACGTGCTCGGGCAGCACCTCGCGCTTCAACAGGGTGCGCTGCGCGTAGTACGCCCCGAGCTCCTCCTCCGGCACGCCGTACACCGCGGCGCGCTTGGCCCCCCAGCCGCCGGCGAAGATGCCCGATCCGCGCACCACGCCATCCGGGTTGATGCCGTTCACCCGCACCCCGAACTCGCCGAGCTCGGCGGCGAGCAGTCGCACCTGGTGGGCCTGGTCGGCCTTGGTGGCGGAGTAGGCGATGTTGTTGGGGCCGGCGAACACCGAGTTCTTCGACGAGATGTACACGATGTCGCCGCCCATCTGCTGATCGATCAGCACGCGGGCGGCGGCCTTCGACACGAGGAACGAGCCCTTCGCCATCACGTCGTGCTGCAGGTCCCAATCGGCCTCGGTGGTCTCCAGCAGGGGTTTCGAGATCGACAGGCCGGCGTTGTTCACCACGAGGTCGAGCCCGCCGAACTGCAGCAGGGCGGCCTGGACGGCGGCCTGGATCTGCGCCTCGCTCGTCACGTTCGCCTGAACCCCGATCGCGACATCCGTGCCGCCCAGCTCGGCCGCGGCGGCCTGGGCCTTGTCGAGATCGAGGTCGGCGACCACCACGCACGCCCCCTCGGCGGCGAGCCGGGTGGCGATGGCCTTGCCGATCCCGGATGCCGCACCGGTCACGAGCGCGATACGCCCCGCGTGCGACTTCGGCCGGGGCAGGCGGGCGAGTTTCGCCTCCTCGAGCGCCCAGTACTCGATGCGGAACTTCTCGGCCTCGTCGATGGGTGCATAGCTGCTGAGCGACTCCGCTCCGCGCATCACGTTGACGGCGTTGAGGTAGAACTCGCCGGCCACCCGGGCGGTCTGCGCCGTGGCCCCGTACGAGAACATCCCCACCCCCGGTACGAGCACGATCGCGGGGTCGGCGCCGCGCATCGCGGGGGAGTCGGGCGTGGCGTGCCGGTCGTAGTAGGCCGCGTAGTCGGCGCGGTAGGCGGCGTGCAGCTCGGTGAGGCGCGCGACCGACTCCTCGACGCCGGCCGACGCCGGCAGATCGAGCACCAGCGGCTTCACCTTCGTGCGCAGGAAGTGGTCGGGGCACGAGGTGCCGAGGGCGGCGAGCCGCGGGTGCTCGGCGGCGGCCAGGAACTCCAGCACCTCGTCGGCGTCGCTGAACGAACCCACCTGGGCGCGGTCGGTCGACACGAGCCCCCGGATGGCGGGTGCCAGCGCGGCCGCCTTCGCGCGGCGTTCGGCCTCCGGAAGCGCGCCGTATCCCTCCAGGGCGGGGCCGAACGGCTCGGGCCGGCCGTGGGCCGCGATGTACGCGGAGGCGGTCTCGATGATCCAGAGCGAGTTGCGCTCCGCCTCGTCGCTCGTGTCGCCCCACGCGGTGATGCCGTGGCCGCCGAGGATGCAGCCCACCGCATCCGGATTCGCGTGCTGCAGGGCGGCGATGTCGAGACCGAGCTGGAACCCGGGGCGACGCCACGGCACCCACAGCACCCGCGACCCGAAGATCGTGGCGGTGAGCGACTCCCCGTCGGCCGCGGTGGCGATGGCGATGCCGGAATCGGGATGCAGGTGGTCGACGTGGTCGGCGTCGACGAGCCCGTGCATGGCGGTGTCGATCGAGGGTGCGGCACCGCCCGAGCCGTGCAGCGTGTAGGCGAACGCGGCAACCATCTCGTCCTCGCGATCGACTCCCGGGTACACGTTCGCGAGAGCGCGCAGGCGGTCGACCCGCAGCACGGCCAGCCCGGCCTCGGTGAGCGTGCCGAGGTCGCCGCCCGAGCCCTTCACCCACATCAGCTCGACCTCCTCGCCCGTCACCGGGTCGATCCCGGAGCCCTTGGCGGAGGTGTTGCCGCCGGCGTAGTTGGTGTTCTTCGGGTCGGAGCCGAGGCGGTTG
Organism: Herbiconiux liangxiaofengii; assembly: GCF_041927335.1. Taxonomy (NCBI): domain Bacteria; kingdom Bacillati; phylum Actinomycetota; class Actinomycetes; order Micrococcales; family Microbacteriaceae; genus Herbiconiux; species Herbiconiux liangxiaofengii. The sequence goes on from NZ_JBHFHD010000001.1 coordinate 48,480, forward strand.
GAACGCCCGATCAGCTCGGCGGCGGCCTGCGAGGTCATGGATGCTCCATCGGATGTCATGGCGTGTGAACTTCACAAAACATAACATCGCGGCGACCGGCAGGTCAACGAAACCGTCAGCGCAGCTCCACCAGAGACCGGATGCCGTCCAGTCGCGGGTCGGCCGGGTCGAGCTCGGTGATCACGATCGAGATGCTCGGCCAGGGGATGGCGACCGCCGTCGCCCGGCGCTCGAGCTTCGACGAGTCCAGCAGCAGCACCGTCTCGCGCGCGGAGCGCACGAGCTCCCGCTTCACCTGGGCCTCCTCGATGATGCTCTCGGTGGTGCCGTGCCCGGCGTCGACGGCGCCGGCGCTCGTGAAGAACCGGTCGAACGTGAACAGCGCGGCCGCGGCGCAGGCCACCGGGCCCACGAAGCTCTCGGTGCGCGGCTCGAGCTCGCCGCCGAGGAGCACCGCCCGCACCCCGCGCACCGCACGTGCCCGGGAGTGGTTGTGCGCCGAGTTCGTCGCCACCAGGAGGTCGGTGGCGGGCGGCAGCTGGGCGAGCAGGTGGCCCGCGGTGGTCGATGCGTCCACCGCGATCGCCCCCGTCGCGGGCACCAGGTCGAGCGCCTTGCGGGCGATCGCGGTCTTCGCAGCATCGTCGAGGCCGGCCCGCTCGCCGAACGACCGCGCCTTCACGGTGGCCACGGCGCCGCCGCGCACCCGCACCACGACTCCCTCTCGCTCCAGGGCCTCGAGGTCGCGCCGCACCGTCATGCTCGACACGCCGAGCTCGGCCGCCGCCTCCTCGAGCCGGATGACGCCGCTCTGCTCCAGCCGCGCGACGAGCAGCGCCCGCCGCTCCGCCCCGATCACCGATGCCATCCGCCGAGGCTATCGCGTCGGGGTCGGTTCGGCAGACGGGTTCAGAACGTGGTGCCGGCCGGGTCGGCGAGGAGCTGCTCGAAGGCGATCTCCGCCGCCCCCACCATCAACAGCCGCGACCGCAGCTGGGCGCGCTCGATGGTGAGCTCGTCGGCGAGCTGGCTGAACGAGGCCGCACGCACGCCGTCGACGATCCGCTCGGGATGCGCCGCGAACAGCGCCCCCAGGAAGCCGCCGAGCAGGATGCGCTCCGGGTTGAACACGCTCACGAAGTCGGCCAGGGCGAGCGAGAGCACGTCGAGCTGACGGGTGATCTCGGCGTCGACCGCCGGGTCGGTGCTGGTGAGCAGCAGCTGGTCGAACTCGTCGGCGTCGAGCTGCTCGCGGCCCATCGCGGCCAGCAGGCGCGAGAGCGTCACCTCGGTCTCGAGGCAGCCGAAGCGGCCGCAGTGGCAGGGCAGGCCGCTGCCGGCGATGCTGATGTGGCCGAGCTCGGCGGCGTAACCGTGCGCTCCGCGCAACGGCACCCCGCCCACGAGCACGCCGCCGCCGATGCCGCTCACGCCGCCGTTGACGTAGAGCAGGTCGTCGACCCCGCGGCCCGCGCCGTAGATGCTCTCGGCGATGATGCCGGCCATCGCGTCGTTGACGACGCTCGCGGGATAGCCCAGCGCATCCGTCACCAGTTCGGCGAGCGGCTCGTCGCGCCAGCCGAGGTGGGGCGCCAGGGTGACCGTGCCGGTGTCGGCGCGCACCAGGCCGGGCACCGCGATGCCGACGCCCGCGATGCGGAACGAGGCATCGAGCTCACTGCGCATCCCCTCGACCACGGCCTTGACGATGTTGACCGTCTCGCGCACGGTGGGCACGCCGGCCGTCTCATAGCGGATGCGCTTGTGCACCACGCCGCCGAGGCCCACGAGGCCGATGATGATGGCGTCGGTGTCGGGGTTCACCGCGATGGCGGCCACCCGGTCGGCGGGGTTCACGGTGGGGCTCGGACGGCCCACGCTGCCGTGGTCGGTGCTGGCCGTCTCGTGCGCGAGGCCGAGTTCGGCCAGTTCGGCGACGAGGGCCGCGATGGTGGAGCGGTTCAGGCCCAGGCGCCTGGTGAGATCGGCGCGGGTCTGGGGGCCGCCGTGGTGCAGCGTGGTGAGGATGGTCGACAGGTTGTGCCGACGGGTCTGATCGTTGCTGTTGCCGACGCCGGCGGTGACGGGTCGTGGCGTACCGAGGATGGACACGCGGCCTCCTCGGGAGCGGATATCTGCTGGGTTGTCGGGGTCTGCCGGGATCGGGGCCCGGGTGCGGCCCGGAGAGGACCGCACCCGAGCTTAGGGTCAACGGCCCGAACGGCGCTTGTTGATGATGTCGAACGCGACGGCGAGCAGCAGCACGAGGCCCTTGATGGCCTGCTGCCAGGCGGCGTCGACCGAGAGGATCGACAGGCCCATGTTGAGCACGCCCATCACGAGACCACCGATGACGGCGCCGATCACGGTGCCGACACCACCCTGCACGGCGGCTCCACCGATGAACACCGCGGCGATGGCGTCGAGCTCGTAGCTCTGGCCGGCGCTCGCGACCGCCGACCCCGCACGGGCCGTGGCGACCACACCGGCGAGAGCGGCGAGCACACCCATGTTCACGAAGATGAAGAAGTTCACCCACTGGGTCTTCACGCCGCTCATCTGCGCGGCGAACAGGTTGCCGCCCATCGCGTAGACGTGACGGCCGAACACCGAGCGGTTCAGGATGAACGTGTAGAGCAGGATGAGCACGGCCAGGATGATCAGGATGATCGGCGTGCCCGAGTAGTCGCTCAGCTGCCACGACAGCGCCATGATGGCGACGACGAGGATGGCGCTCTTGATGATGGCCGAGATGGCCGGCTCGCGCGGCAGCTCGAGCTTGCGCAGGGTGGCGCGGGTGCGCACCTGCTGCACCACGAACGCGGCCGAGGCCAGCAGGCCGAGCACCAGGGTCAGCGTGTCGCGACCGTCGAGGATCTCACCGAGGAACGGCGGCAGCCAGCCGGCGCCGATGGCGGTGAACTCGTCGGGCAGGCCCGAGATGGTGCCGCCGGTGAGCAGCACCAGGGTGAGACCGCGGAAGATGAGCATGCCCGCCAGGGTGACGATGAACGCCGGGATGCCCACGAAGGCCACCCAGAATCCCTGCCAGGCGCCGATGACGGCTCCCACCACGAGCGAGAGGATGACGGCGGCCCACCAGGGCAGCCCCCACGTGTTCATCGACAGCGCCGCGACCGCTCCCACCAGGGCCACGACCGAACCGACCGAGAGGTCGATGTGGCCGGCGATGATCACGATCACCATGCCGATCGCGAGGATCAGCACGTAGGAGTTCTGCTGGATCAGGTTGTTGATGTTACCGGGCATCAGGAGGCGCCCGTTGGTGAGCACCTCGAACAGCAGGATGATGATCGCGAGCGCGGCGAGGATGCCGTACTGGCGAAGATCGACCCGGCGGCGCTTGGGCGATTTGACCGGTGCCGCGCCCGAGGGCTCGGTCGGTGCTTCGGTGGCAGTGTTCGTCATCGGGGTCAGTCCCTTCCCGCGGTCATGTAGTGCATGAGTGTTTCCTGCGTCGCCTCGTCGCGGGCGACCTCGCCGGTGATCCGGCCTTCGGAGATGGTGTAGATGCGGTCGGCGAGACCGATCAGCTCGGGCAGCTCGGAGGAGATGACGATGACCGCCTTGCCCTCGGCCGCGAGCTGGTTGATGATGCCGTAGATCTCGTACTTCGCGCCCACGTCGATGCCGCGGGTCGGCTCATCCAGGATGAGCACGTCGGGCCCGGTGAACATCCACTTCGACAGCACGACCTTCTGCTGGTTGCCGCCGGAGAGCTTGCCCACGATCGACGAGACCGAGGGCGCCTTGATGTTCATCGAGGCGCGGTACGAGTCCGCGACCTTGTTCTCCTGGTTGCGGTCGACCACGCCGGCCTTGGCGAGCTTCTTCAGCGCCGCGGCCGAGATGTTCTCGGAGATGTCGCCGATCAGGTTCAAACCGAACTTCTTGCGGTCCTCCGTGGCGTAGGCGAGGCCGTTGCCGATGGCCTCGCTCACCGTGCGGGTCTGGATCTCCTTGCCCGCCTTGAAGACCTTGCCGGAGATGTTGATGCCGTAGGAGCGACCGAAGATGCTCATCGCGAGCTCGGTGCGGCCGGCGCCCATGAGGCCGGCGAAGCCCACGATCTCGCCCGCCTTGACGGTGAAGGAGGCGTTGTCGACGACCTTCCGCTCCGTGTCGACGGGGTGGTAGGCGGTCCAGTTCTCGACCCGGAAGTACTCCTCGCCGATGTTCGGCGTGCGCGGCGGGAACTGGTTGTCGAGCGGGCGACCGACCATCGAGCGGATGATCCGCGACTCGGTCGCATCCGGGCCCTTCATGCTGAACGACTCGATCGTCTTGCCGTCGCGGATGATGGTGACGGTGTCGGCGATCTTGCGGATCTCCTTCAGCTTGTGGCTGATGATGATGCACGTGATGCCCTGCTCGCGCAGGTGGTTGATGAGCGTCAGCAGGTGATCGGAGTCGTCGTCGTTGAGGGCCGCGGTGGGCTCGTCGAGGATGAGCAGCTTCACGCGCTTGGAGAGGGCCTTGGCGATCTCGACCAGCTGCTGCTTGCCCACGCCCAGTTCGAGCACCGGCGTCGCCGGGTTCTCGTTCAGGCCCACGCGGGCGAGCAGCGTGGCCGCCTCGCGGTTGGTCTTGTTCCAGTCGATGACTCCGCGCTTGGAGTTCTCGTTGCCGAGGAAGATGTTCTCGGCGATCGACAGGTAGGGGCTCAGGGCGAGCTCCTGGTGGATGATCACGATGCCGTCGTGCTCACTGTCGTTGATGCTCTTGTAGGCCGTCGGGTGGCCCTCGAACTCGATGGTTCCGCCGAAGGAACCGTGCGGGTAGACACCCGACAGCACCTTCATGAGGGTGGACTTGCCGGCGCCGTTCTCCCCGCAGATGGCGTGCACCTCGCCGCGCTCCACGATGATCGAGACGCCGTCGAGCGCCTTCACACCGTTGAAGTCCTTGGTGATGTCGCGCATCCACAGAATCGCGTTGGTCATGGGTCGCGTCGCTCTCTCTCCGCTTTTCGGGTGACACAGGGTGATCGGCGGCGGCCTCGGGAGAGGCCGCCGCCGATGGTTTCAGTGCGGTTTAGAGGCCGACGTCGGAGGCCTTCAGGAAGCCGGAGTCGATGAGCTTCGACTGCACGTCGTCCTTCACGACGACCACGGGGTCCAGCAGGTAGGCCGGAACGACCTTCTCGCCGTTGTCGTAGGTCTTCGTGTCGTTGGTCTCGACCTCTTCGCCGGCGGCGATGGACTGCACCATCTGGAAGACGCGGTCACCGAGCTCCCGGGTGTCCTTCCAGACCGTCATCGACTGCAGGTCGTTCAGGATGGCCTCGACGTTCGCCTTGTCGGCGTCCTGGCCGGTGATGACCGGGTAGTCCGATCCGGCGGTGTAGCCGGCCGACTTCAGCGAGGCCTCGATGCCGAGGGCCAGGCTGTCGTTCGGGGAGAGGACCACGTTGACCTTCTGGCCGCCGCTGTAGAACGACGAGAGGCGGTTGTCCATCTCGGCCTGGGCGTCATCCGAGCCCCAGCCGAGGATTCCGATGGCCTTCCAGCCGTCTTCGCCCGTGGGGTTCTTGCCCGAGGGGATGACGAGCTGGCCCGACTCCACGTACGGCTGCAGAACGTCCCACGCGCCGTGGAAGAAGAAGCCGGCGTTGTTGTCGTCGGGGCTTCCGGCGAAGGGCTCCAGGTTGAACGGGCCCTTGCCGTCCTTCAGGCCAAGCTGCTCCTCGATGTACTGACCCTGCAGCTGGCCGACCTTGTAGTTGTCGAACGTCGCGTAGTAGTCCACGTCGGGGGTGCCGTTGATCAGGCGGTCGTAGGCGATGACCGTGATGTCCTGCTTCTTGGCGTCGGCGAGCACCGGGCCGAGGGTCTCACCGTCGATGGCCGCGACCACGAGGATCTTGGAGCCGCCGGCGACCTGGTTCTGGATCTGCGAGATCTGCTGCTCGGTCTTGTTGTCTGCGTACTGGAGGTCGACGGTGCAACCGGCGTCCTGCAGCTTCTTCTGCAGGCCTTCGCCGTCGTTGATCCAACGCTCCAGGCTGCGGGTGGGCATCGAGATGCCGACGTTGCAGTCGGCGACCGATGCGCCGTCGGTGCTGCCGGCGTCGCCCGATCCGCCTGAGCTACAGGCGGCGAGGCTTGCGGCGAGGCCGCCGACGACGGCGAGCGCCATCAGTTTCTTCGTCATTGACATGGTGGTGTCAGTCCCTTTCGTGAAGTGAAGGGAACAGCGTTAGCCGTTACTCCCTTGTAAGGCGTCAACTCTTGGTGCATCTTTGTTGACTCAGGAAACATATACCTCGGGTCACCCCATTGCAAAGCTTTCTGGCGGAGTACCTGCGCCGTAGCCGAATCGTGACCTTTGACACCCGGCGGGGATTCGGAATATGTTGGGAACGAATACTTTTCCGTCGGCTCCTGTGGGAGCGACTCACCAAAGACGTTGAACTGGAGCTCCACGATGTCCCTCACCCCCACCCGCGACGACAAGTTCTCCTTCGGTCTCTGGACCGTCGGGTACAACGGAGCCGACCCCTTCGGCGGCCCGACCCGTGCCCCCCTCGACGTGGTGCACGCCGTCGAGAAGCTCTCCGAGCTCGGCGCCTACGGCCTCACCTTCCACGACGACGACCTCTTCGCGTTCGGGTCGACGGATGCGGAACGACAGACCCAGATCGACCGCCTGAAGCAGGTGCTCGCCGACACCGGTGTGATCGTGCCGATGGTGACCACCAACCTGTTCTCGGCCCCGGTGTTCAAAGACGGCGGCTTCACCTCGAACGACCGCGCGGTGCGCCGCTTCGCACTGCGCAAGGTTCTGCGCAACATCGACCTCGCCGCTGAGCTCGGTGCCAAGACGTTCGTGATGTGGGGTGGCCGCGAGGGTGCGGAGTACGACGCCGCGAAAGACATCCGCTCCGCGCTCGAGCGCTACCGCGAGGCCGTGAACCTGCTCGGCGACTACGTCACCGACAAGGGTTACGACATCCGGTTCGCGATCGAGCCCAAGCCCAACGAGCCCCGTGGCGACATCCTGCTGCCGACGCTCGGCCACGCGCTGGCGTTCATCGAGACGCTGGAGCGCCCCGAGCTCGTGGGCGTCAACCCCGAGGTGGGTCACGAGCAGATGGCGGGCCTGAACTTCGCGGCCGGCATCGCCCAGGCGCTCTACCAGGGCAAGCTCTACCACATCGACCTCAACGGGCAGCGCGGCATCAAGTACGACCAGGACCTCGTGTTCGGCCACGGCGACCTGCACAACGCCTTCGCGCTCGTCGACCTGCTCGAGAACGGCGGCCCGAACGGCGGCCCGTCGTACGACGGCCCTCGCCACTTCGACTACAAGCCCTCGCGCACCGAGGACGAGAACGGCGTGTGGGAGTCGGCGAAGGCCAACATGCGCACCTACCTCATCCTGAAGGAGCGCGCCGCGGCCTTCCGCGCCGACCCCGAGGTGCAGCAGGCCCTCGAGGCCGCCCGCGTGAACGAGCTCGCGGTGCCCACCCTGAACGAGGGCGAGACCTACGACGCCATCCTGGCCGACACCTCGGCCTACGAGGACTTCGACTCGAACGCCTACTTCAACGGCAAGGGCTTCGGCTTCGTGCGCCTGCAGCAGCTCGCGCTCGAGCACCTTACGGGCGCCCGCTCCTAGCCACCTCCCCGGCTCCGCGCCTCTCCGCCGAGTTGCGCCGAAGTGCCCCTTCCCTGGTCGGGAAGGGGCACTTTCGCGCAACTCGGCGGGGGCGCGAGCGGGGGCGGCGGATGGGCGGGATGGGCTCCAGCGCGGGCGGGCTGCGCGAAACACCGCCGCAACACCACGGCAGTATGCTCGCCCCCATGGTTGACCTGTTCGACGGCTACGGAGCCACCCTGCTCACGAGATCCCGTCGCGGAAGCGCCTCACCGTGGGACGAGATGTTCCCCGAACCGAAGTCGAACGACCCGGTGGAGGCGCGCGCCGCGTACAAGGACATCTACAACGCGCTCGCCCGCATGACGCAGGAGGAGCTCCGGGGCCGCACCGACGCCCTCGCCAGTTCCTACCTCGCCCAGGGGGTCACCTTCGACTTCGCCGGCGAGGAGCGACCCTTCCCGCTCGACGCGGTGCCGCGGGTGATCGAGCAGAGCGAGTGGACCGACGTCGAAGGCGGCATCAAGCAGCGCGTCAAGGCCCTCGAGGCCTTCCTCTCCGACATCTACGGCTCGCAGGCCGCCGTGCGCGACGGCATCATCCCGGCCGGCCTGATCAGCTCGTCGAACCACTTCCACCGCGAGGCGGCAGGCATCGTCTCGCCCAACAACGTGCGCATCCAGGTGTCGGGCATCGATCTCATCCGCGACGAGAACGGCGCCTGGCGGGTGCTGGAGGACAACGTGCGCGTGCCCTCCGGCGTGAGCTACGTCATCTCGAACCGCCGGGTGATGGCGCAGACGCTGCCCGAGCTGTTCGTGAGCATGCGGGTGCGGCCGGTGGGCGACTACCCGAACAAGCTGCTGCAGGCCTTGCGCGCATCCGCCCCCGCCGGGGTCGACGACCCCACCGTGGTGGTGCTCACGCCCGGCGTCTACAACTCGGCCTACTTCGAGCACACCCTGCTGGCCCGACTGATGGGCGTCGAGCTCGTCGAGGGCCGCGACCTGTTCTGCTCGGGTGGGCGGGTGTGGATGCGCACGACGGCGGGGCCGACGCGCGTCGACGTGATCTACCGCCGGGTCGACGACGAGTTCATCGACCCGCTGCAGTTCCGCGCCGACTCCATGCTCGGCAGCCCCGGGCTGCTGCTGGCGGCCCGGCTCGGCAACGTGACCATCGCCAACGCCGTGGGCAACGGAGTGGCCGACGACAAGCTCGTGTACACCTACATGCCCGCGTTGATCGAGTACTACCTCGGCGAGAAGCCCATCATCCCGAACGTCGACACCTGGCGTCTGGAAGACCCGGGAGCGCTCGAAGAGGTGCTCGACCGGCTCGACGAACTCGTGGTGAAGCCGGTCGACGGCTCGGGCGGCAAGGGCCTCGTGGTGGGCCCCGACGCCTCGCCGAAGGAGCTCGAGACCCTGCGCAACCGGCTCATCGCCGACCCGCGTGGCTGGATCGCCCAGCCCGTGGTGCAGCTGTCGACCATCCCCACCCTGGTCGAGGACGGCATGCGCCCGCGGCACGCCGACCTCCGCCCCTTCGCCGTGAACGACGGCAACGACATCTGGGTGCTGCCCGGCGGCCTCACCCGCGTGGCGCTGCCCGAGGGCCAGCTCGTGGTGAACAGCTCGCAGGGTGGCGGCTCGAAGGACACCTGGGTTGTGGGTCAGGATCCGTTCGCCACGGTGGGCGCGGCCTCTCGGGATGCGCACAACATCCAAGGTCTGGTCGCCGAGCAGGCGGCGAACACCCAGGCCATCCCCATCGTGGGACATCAGCCCGACCACTCGCCCGAGGACGCCCCCCGCAACGACCAGTCCCAACAGCAGCAGCAAACTGCTCAGGATGCCTGTGCCGGCGTTCGAGAGGAGCGCAGCTGATGGCCATGCTCTCCCGCATCGCGGAGTCGCTGTTCTGGATAGGACGCTACATCGAGCGCTCCGACGGCACCGCGCGCATCCTCGACGTGCACCTGCAGCTGCTGCTGGAAGACCCGTGGATCGAGGAGAACCTCGCCTGCCGGTCGCTCCTGTCGGTGATGGGCAGCGACGTGCCCGACGACAACCGCTCGCTGACCCGCGCCGACGTGCTCGCGCTGCTCGCGGTCGACCGCACGCATCCGGCCAGCATCGCCTACTCGCTCGGCGCCGCCCGCGAGAACGCCCGGCGGGCCCGCGAGATCGTGTCGACCGAGCTCTGGGAGTGCCTGAACACCACGCGCGCCCGGATGCCGCGCAAGATCGCCGGGGAGAAGACGCACGAGTTCTTCGGCTGGGTGCGCGACCGCTCGGCGCTCGCCGTGGGCATCATGGAGTCCAGCGCCAGCCGCGACGAGGCCTGGCACTTCTTCACCCTCGGCCGCTCGATCGAGCGCGCCGACATGACGGCCCGGCTGCTCGCCACCCGCAGCCTCACCGAGGCGAGCGGTCCGTCGTGGACGACGATCCTGCGCTCCTGCGGTGCCTACGAGGCCTACCTGCGCACCTACCGCGGCGTTCCCTCCGCGCGGAACGCGGCGGAGTTCCTGCTGCTGGACCGCCTGTTCCCCCGCTCCATCCTGTACTCGGTGCTGCGAGCGGAGCAGTGCCTGCGCGACCTCGGCCCCCGCAACGAGCGGCTCGGCGTGAGCGACAGCGCGCAGCGGCTGCTCGGGCAGATCCGGTCGGAGCTGGAGTACCGGCCGATCACCGACATCCTGCACGAGCTGCCGCAGCACATGGACAGCGTGCAGGAAGCCACGAGCGCGGCGAGCGAGGCCATCCGGCAGCGCTACTTCCCCACCAACACGGCCCCGAGCTGGATCGGAGAGAGCGCATGAACCGGCTGCGCATCCGGCACATCACCGGGTATCGGTACGAGGGCGAGGTCCAGGCCTCGTACAACGAGGCGCGGATGCTGCCCGTGAGCTCGGAGGGCCAGTTCGTGCTGCACTCCTCGCTCGAGATCGCACCCGTGTCGTCGAACCACAGCTACGTCGACTACTGGGGCACCCGGGTGTCGTCGTTCGAGGTGCTCACGCCGCACAAGGAGCTGACGCTCACCGCCACGAGCCTCGTGGAGGTGCGCAATCGCACGCACTCCCCGCATCCGGTCGACTGGGAGCTGCTGGCCGACCAGGCCGCCACCTCCACCACCTACGTGGAGCAGGCGAAGCAGACGCGGCTCACCGAGCCGGCCGCCGACCTGGTGGCGCTGGCGGAGTCGATCGCGGCCAAGCACGCTTCGCCCTGCGACGCCGCGCTCGAGATCTGCCAGGAGGTGGGCCGGGCCGTGGAGTACGTGCAGGGCGTCACCGGGGTGCAGTCGACGGCGCGCGAGTCATGGAAGGACAAGCGCGGGGTGTGCCAGGACATCACGCACATCGCCATCGGCGCGCTGCGCTCGGTGGGCATTCCGGCGCGATACGTGTCGGGCTACCTGCACCCGCGCCCGAACGCGCCGATCGGCGAGACGGTCACCGGCGAGTCGCACGCCTGGGTGGAGTGGTTCTGCGGCGAGTGGCGCGGCTTCGACCCCACCAACCTCATCGACATCGGCGAGCGGCACGTGATCGTGGGCCGGGGGCGCGACTACAACGACGTCGCCCCACTGCGCGGCGTGTACGCGGGGCCGTTCGGTTCGCAGCTGTTCGTGAAGGTGGAGATCACCCGGGAGTCGTGAGCGGGGGAGGTGCAACAGCCTCCCTCAGCCTGCCCTGAGCGGACGACCGCATCAGTTGATGTAGCGCTTCATCTGTTCGAGAGTTGACTCTGAAATGGTCGCCGCTCCGCCGAGCACGATGATGCGGCCAGGATTCAAGTGATCGAGTTCGGCTGCGACAGTCGCCGGGATCGAATCACGGCTGATCAGCAAAACCGGACTTCCATTGGCAATGGCAGCAGCCGATCCCGACAGTGCATCTGGAAAGACCTCGCCTGATGCGACAAAGACCGTCCTCAGCCCGACTGCAAAACTCGAGGCGGATACTGCTGCCGAGACCTCGAACCGATCGGCTCCTGACACTCGAGTCGTGTTCGGGACCTTCGCTGTCAGCTCATCGACGACCGAGTTCGCAACCGTCTTCGGTCCGCCGAGCACGACGATCTTGGCTGGTGACAGCCGGCTCAGCTCGGTCCTGACGCTTTCAGGGATCTGGCCGTTCTGAATCAGCAGTACCGGCCCGCCACTCTTTCCGGCGGCGGCTGATCCCGACAGGGCATCAGGGAAGACCTCCCCGGACGCAATGAATGCGACCGGTACCCCGGGCGCGAAGGTAGCGGCTGAGATAGCGGCTGACACAACGTATCGATCTGCGCCCGTGATGCGCGACACTTTGGGTGAGAACGCCCGGAGCTCAATTTCGACCGAGGGATCGATGGTGGCCGATCCGCCGATCACGACGATGCGCTGGGGCGTGAGCCTGGTCAGCTCTGACCTGATGCTGCTGGGGATTTCATCTTTTCGCACCAGGAGTACTGCGCCGCCCCCCACTCCTGCTGCGGCGGATGCCGACAGCGAATCGCTGTACACCGCGCCGGAAGCGATGTAGACGACGGGAATCGATGGAGCGAACTGGCTTCGCGAGATCTCGGCGGAGACCTCGAAGCGATCGGCTCCGGCCCGCCGCTGGACGGTGGGTTCGGACGAGTACAGCTGGACGGTTGCGGTGTCGGTGAGCGCGATCGTCCGGCGTCCGAGCTGATCCACGGCCAGGTCGGACACGAGTGAACCTATCTCGATCGTGCCATCGGGGGCCAGGGACTCGGCCTTGAGTGCTGTGATGGTCGTGTCGGTGACTGCGGTGCTCAGGGAGTAGACGATGCCTGTCGATTCGTCTACTCGGATGGCCCGCGACCCAAGAGGCAGGGTTGCTGAGACTGCCGTGCGCGCCCACGTCGACGGGTCGTAGCGTTCGATGCGTGTGGACGTTCCGACAAGAATCCCGCCGTCACTGACTGCTATGGATAGTGGTTTGGCCGGCAGTGCTTCGAGCGAGATGTCACCAGTCGCATCGAGGGTTGCAACGCTGGACGACGCTGGGAGTGCGACGTAGACGTCGTGCGTGATCGGATCGGCGATGGGCAGCTTCTCGCCGAAGCCCACAGTGACGGTCTTGATCGATCCGGTTCCGATATCGACGATCGACATCGAGTCGCCGGTGTAGCCTCCGGCATAGAGAGTGCCGTCGTCGATCGAGAGAAACTGCGGAATGACGGACCCTGTATCGACTGACTTGATCACTGAATTGACGGTGGGGGAGTTCGGGTCGACGTCGATCAACGCGACTGTCGGCTGAGTGGAATCGCCTATAGCAAGCTGGTGCTGGACCTCGTCGAGTGCGAGCGTGAACGGGTTGGAAACACCCATCGAGATCGATGCGATACGGACGAGCTTCTCGCCGGAGACGTCGTACACCTGTATGGCCTTGTTCGTGCGATCCAGCACATAGCCGCGGTGAGTCGTGCTGTCGACGACGACACCTGAGATGCGCGCGGCTCCAGTCGGGGTGACCGAGTCGAGGAGTTGAAGGGACACGCGGTTCGAGCCGAGGGCTGATGCGGGGGTGGCCACCGCGAGCGACCCGGCGACCACCCCTAAACCAGCCAGCATGGCCAGAGTCTTCGCGAAGCGGGACATCCGAGAAATCACAGTCGACATGAAGCGAGGATACCTCAAATTGATCGGGGGCGTCCATCTTCCGCCGGATCTTCCGCCGGGGGAGGTGCAACAATGACGTATGTCTGAGCACCGCCCCCGCCCCGCGGCGCACTTCACCGCCTCGTTCGTCGACGAGCAGGGTGTCGAGATCGTCTACTACGGGTGGACGGTCGAGCGGCCCTTGGCGCTCGTGCAGATCTCCCACGGCCTCGGCGAGCACGCGCTGCGCTACGCCGCGCTCGCCGCAGAACTGAACGACGCCGGCTACAGCGTCTACGCCGCCGACCAGCGCGGGCACGGCGCCACCGGCCTCGCCCAGCACGGTGGCGACCGCTCGAAGCTCGGCCGGCTCGGCCCGGGCGGGCTCCGCGCCGCCGTCGACGACATCCGGCAGCTGGGGGTGCACGCGGCGCGCGAGCACCCCGGTGTGCCGCTCATCCTGCTCGGGCACAGCTGGGGTTCGCTGATGGTGCAGAAACTGGTGAACTCGCCCGCGCTGGCGCACTACGCCGGGGTGGTGCTGGTGGGCACGGCGTACCGGATGCCGGGGTCGATGGACGGGGGAGACCTCACCCGCCGGCATCGCCCCGCGAAGGGTTCGCCGGATGCGCCCGGCAATGGCTTCGAGTGGCTCTCGCGCGACGTGGCGGCGCAGCAGCGGGCCGCCGATGACGAACTGATGTTCCCGGCCGAGGTGCTGAAGCTGTTCGGAGTGCTCGACGGGCTGCGGCTGTTCGGGCGGCCGGCGCGCCGGCTAGCCGGCGACGTTCCGCTGCTCATCATCGTGGGCGACGACGACATCCTCGGCGGGCGAGCGAGCGCCGAGAAGCTCGCTCGGGCCTACCGCTCCCGCTCGGGGCTGAGCGATGTGACGCTCACCGTGTATCCGGATGCGCGGCACGAGATCCTGAACGAGACCAACCGCGACGAGGTGGTGGGCGACCTGATCGCCTGGCTCGATTCCCGGGTGCCCGCCGGTTCCCCGTCGTGAACGCGCTGCTCGAACTGCCCATCATCGACGGGCCCCTGATCTGGATCGTGTGGGGGCTCGCGGCCGCCGCGTTCGTGTACCTGCTCGCGCGGCCGCCGCGCATCCGGTGGGTGCTCACCGCCGTGATCGCGCTGCTGGTGGGGGCGGGGATCGCGCTCGTGGTGCTCGTGGTGGTGGGCGCCCTGAACGTGTTCGGGGTGCCGCTGACCGTGCAGACCAAGGCGTGGGTGGTGGCCACGTTCGCCGCGATCGCCCTGGCTCTGGTGAACCTGCGACGGTCGCGGTGGTGGCGCAAGACGGTGGCCGTTCTCGGCGTCGTGCTCTTCGCGCTGGCCGGAACGCTCGGCATCAACGCCTACTTCGGGCTGAACCCGACGGTGGCGGCCCTGCTCGGCATCACCGTCGAGCACCCGATCGATCTGAACAAGCCGACGTCGACACCGTCGCCCACGGGCACAGGCGTTCCGGATGCGGCCGGGCCGCTCTACGAGACCTGGACACCGCCAGCCGACATGCCCGCAACGGGCAAGCAGGGCACGCAGGTGATCCCGGCCACCGCATCCGGATTCTCGTCGCGGCCGGCCGGCATCTACCTGCCGCCCGCCGCCCAGGTGGCCGACCCGCCCGACCTGCCGCTGGTGATCCTGATGATGGGCCAGCCCGGCAACCCCGACACCCAGTACATCGCGACGGTGCTCGACGAGTACGCCGCCGCGCACCAGGGGCTCGCGCCGATCGTGATCGTGGCCGACCAGCTCGGCGACCCCGACCGCGACCCGGTGTGCGCCGACACGGCCGCGCTCGGCAACGCCGAGACGTTCATCACGCAGGACGTGGTGTCGTGGGCGCGGGCGAACCTGCGCATCCTGCAGGACCCGGCGCACTGGACCATCGCGGGCTACTCCAACGGCGGCGGCTGCGCCTTCAAGTACGGGGCGAAGTACCCCGAACTGTTCGGCAACGTGCTCGACATCTCCGGGGAGGAGTATCCGGGTTCGGAGCAGCCTTCTTCGGTGGTTCAGAACCTGTTCGGCGGCGACGCGGCCGCCTTCGAGGCCCAGAAGCCGGAGAGCATCCTGACGTCTCGCGCACATGCGTACTCCGACACCGTGGCGATCTTCACGGTGGGGGAGAACGACCCGACCTTCATCCCCGAGGCGGAGGGCGCCTCGAAGGCCGCGGCCGCGGCGGGTTGGAAGACGACGTACTTCGTGGTTCCGGGTGCCGGGCACGTGCAGGATGCGCTGCGCGGCGGCTTCGAGAAGGGTTTCGAGGTGCTCTACCCGCGGCTGGGGCTGGCGCCGCCGGCGGCGGGCTGACGCCCCGCCTCCCGATCCCCGTTACTCCTTCCACCCCGCCCTGCCGGCCGCTCAGTCGAAGGGGTTGAGAGCGCCGTCCGGGTCGTCGTCGAGCGACACGATGGTGGGCATCGACGCCGTGATGACCGAGCCGTCGGCGCGGACCGTTCCTTCGATGTCGGACGTGGTGGGCGCGCCCTCGATGGTGGGCGGGTCGTCGGAGAGCGGCACCGTGACCGGGGCCGCTGAGGTGACGAGCACCCGCTCGCCGCGCACCCAGAGCTCGACCGGGCGCAGGTCGTCGGACGGGGAGCCAGCGGTGCCGGCGGCGGAGGACGCGTCGAGGGCGGCCACCGGAGCCGGGGCCGAGGCGCCGAGCATCGTGAAGGTGATGCTCGTCTGGCGCAGGTCGACCTCGATCAGCGAGCCGTGGATGGTGACGTGGAACACCATCTGGCTCCACTCCTCGGGCAGCCGCGGGTCGAAGGTGAACTTGCCGAGGTAGTCGCGCATGCCGCCGAAGCCGAAGGCCAGAGCGCTCCAGACACCGCCGGTCGAGGCCACGTGGATGCCGTCGGCCGTGTTGTGGTGCAGATCGCCGAGGTCGACGAACAGCGCCGCCTGGAAGTAGCCGAGCGCGAGCTCGCGGTAGCCCACCTCGGCCGCGATGATCGACTGGGTCGACGCGGAGAGGGTGGAGTCGCCGGTGGTGAGGGCGTCGTAATACTCGAAGTCGGCGCGCTTCTCGGCGGTGCTGAACTCGTCGCCCTGCAGGAAGAGCGCGAGCACGACGTCGGCCTGCTTGATCACCTGGAAGCGGTAGATCACCAGCGGGTGGAAGTGCAGCAGCAGCGGGCGCTTGGAGGCCGGGGTGTTCTCCAAGTCCCACAGCTCCTTCTCGAGGAACTGCGCGTCTTGGGGGTGGATGCCGAGCTCGGCATCGAAGAGGATGTGCATGGCCTCCGCCGCATCCGACCACTCGTCGATCTCGTCTTCGGTGAGGTCGAGGCGCTTCACCATGGTGGCGTAGTCGTCGGGCGACTCGTGCCGCAGGCGGCGGGCCTGGCGCACGGCGGCGCGGAGGTTGGCGCGGGCCATCACGTTGGTGAACAGGTTGTCGTTGACGACGGTGGTGTACTCGTCGGGCCCGGTGACGCCGTGGATGTGGAAGGTGCGTGGCCCCCGGTCGCCCTCGCGCCCGCGCCAGAACCCGAGATCGGCCCACATGCGAGCCGTCTCCACCAGGATGTCGATGGCTCCGCGGCGCAGGAAGTCGTCGTCTCCGGTGGCCGAGACGTACTGCGAGAGCGCGTGGGAGATGTCGGCGTCGATGTGGTACTGCGCCGTTCCGGCCGCGTAGTAGGCCGACGACTCGAGGCCGTTGATGGTGCGCCACGGGAACAGCGCGCCGCGCTGGTTCAGCTCGACCGCCCGGTCGCGGGCGGCCGGCAGCATGCCCTGCCGGAAGCGCAGCGCGTTGCGCGCCACCTGCGGCGAGGTGTAGGTGAGGAAGGGGAGCACGTAGATCTCCGTGTCCCAGAAGTAGTGGCCGCCGTAGCCGGAGCCCGTGACGCCCTTGGCCGCGATGCCCCCGCCGTCGGTGCGGGCGGTGGCCTGGGCGAGCTGGAAGATGTTCCAGCGCACGGCCTGCTGCACCGCCGGCTGGCCCGGGATGACCACGTCGGAGCGACGCCAGAACTCGGCGAGCCACTCCTCCTGCCGCGCGAAGACGTCTTCGATGGGCGACTCGCGGATGCGGTCGAGCGTGCGGTTCGCGCGGTCGGCCAGCTCGGTCGTGGGCACCGTGGAGGAGGTGTGGTACGCGATGGTCTTGATCAGCCGCACGCACTTTCCGGCCTTGGCGCGCACCCGGTAGACTTGCTTGGCGATGTCGTCGTCGATCTGGGCCGACTCGTCCCACTCGTTCTCGGTCTCGAGGTGGTGCTCGGCGCCCACCGCTAGGGTCTGGCCCGAGTTCGCGGTGCGGTAGCCCAGCACGTAGCGGCCCTCGTGCACCCACTTGTAGCGGGGGTGCAGCACGCGCTCGCTGAACGAGGAGGCCTTGCGCGGGTCGCCGATGCCGGCGCCGCCACCGTTGGCCACGGGCGTGTACTCGTCGACCCGGTCTTGCCGGTTGAGGATCTGGCTCGAGATGAGCACCGAGGCGTCGGCGTCGAGCATGGTGACCTCGTAGTCGATCACAGCGAGGTGCCGGTCGGTGAACGACACCAGACGGCGCGAGCGGATGAGCACGCGCTTGCCCGATGGGGTGCGCCACTCCACCACGCGCTCGAGCACGCCGGTGCGGAAGTCGAGCGTTCGCGAGTACTCGATGGTGTCGGCGTCGGCCACCACGAAGGGCTCGTCGTCGACGTAGAGACGGATGACCCGCGCATCCGGAGCGTTCACGATCGTCTGCCCCACGCGGGCGAAGCCGTACGCCTCTTCGGCGTGCCTGATCTGCCAGGTGTCGTGGAAGCCGTTGATGAAGGTGCCCTCGGCGTGGGCCTTGTGGCCCTCCTCGAAGTTGCCGCGCATGCCGAGGTAGCCGTTGGCCACGGCGAACAGCGTCTCGGTGCGGCCCTGGGTGGCGAGGTTGAACTCGGCCTCGGTGAGGGCCCACTCGTCGAGCGGGAACTGGCTGCGGTCGAGCGGGTCGGAGGCGATGGGATTCATCGGTGGCTTTCTCGATGGGTGGGCGGGGCCACGAGGGTGGTGCGGGGCGGGGTGATGCGGGGTCGCTCGATGCTAGCGAACAGCGGATGCCCGGGGTGAGCCTGTGGAGAAAATCGCGAGAAGGCGACGCTGTGTGTCAGCGGAGGTCGGGCAGCAGTTCGTCGAGGTCGTCGACCACCATGTCGGCGCCGGAGTCGAGCAGCTCCTGGGCGCCCACCCCCCGATTGACACCGATGACAAGGGCGAAATCGCCGTCACGGCCGGCCTGCACACCCGAGTGGGCGTCTTCCACCACGATGCAGTCGGTCGTCGACAGGCCGAGCAGCTCGGCCGCTCGCTGGTAGGTGTCGGGCGCGGGTTTGCCCGAGATGCCCTCCGCCGCCGCCACCATGCCGTCGACGATCACCGAGAAGCGGTTGCGGATGCCGGCCGTCACGAGCACGGCCTCGGCGTTGCGCGAGCTCGACACCACGGCCACCTCGTAGCCGGCGGCGATGGCGCGGTCGAGCATCACGGCCGATCCCGGGTAGGGCTCGATGCCGTCGATCCGCAGGGCCTCGGCGAAGGCGTCGTTCTTGCGGTTGCCGAGGGCCCACACGGTCGACTCGCCGGCCGGGTCGTCCGGCGACCCGTCGGGCAGCGACAGGCCGCGGGAGTCCAGCAACGACTTCACGCCGTCGAAGCGCGGCTTGCCGTCGATGTAGAGGTAGTAGTCGTCGTCGGTGTAGGGAGCCGAGCCGTGGGCCTCGAGGTAGGGCGTGAAGAGTCTCGCCCAGGCGCGCATGTGCACGTCGACGGTGGGGGTGAGCACCCCGTCGAGGTCGAACAGGAACGCTTTCGCGCTGATGATGCGCGTCTGATCGCGAACGGCGGTATCGGTCATGCTCAAACGGTACGCGCTCGACGTGAACACCGTGTAATCGCCGTGTTTCGATCTCAGGCCCGGCATCCGCCTCAGCCGAGGCCGATGGCGCCCACGACCACGCCCACCACGAGCATCACCAGCGCCACCACCACCGCGCGCCAGAGCACCTTCTTGTGGTGGTCGCCGAGGTTCACCCCGGCGAGCGAGACCAGCAGCAGGATGGCGGGCACGAGCGGGCTCTGCATGTGCACGACCTGGCCGGTGATCGAGGCGCGGGCCATGTCGACCGGGCTGACGCCGAACGACGCTGCGCTCTCGGAGAGCACCGGGAGGATGCCGAAGTAGAACGCGTCGTTGGACAGGAAGAACGTCATCGGGATGCTCAGCAGACCCGTGATCACCGCCGAGAACGCCCCCAGCTGCTGCGGGATGGAACCCGCCACCCAGGCCGCCATCGCGTCGACCATGCCGGTGCCCTCGAGCACCCCGATCAGTACCCCGGCCGCGAGCACCATCGACACCACGCCCACGATCGACGGCGCGTGCGCCACGATGCGCTCGGCCTGCTGCGAGACACGCGGGAAGTTCACCAGGATGGCGATGGCGCTGCCGGCCATGAACACGTAGGCCAGCGGCAGCACGTCGGCCACGAGCAGCACCATCACGGCCACCGTGAGCACCAGGTTGAACCAGAACAGCTTGGGCCGCAGGGTGGGGCGGTTCGGGTCGAGCATGGTGTCGGCCATCGCCGTGTCGGCGGGGTTCACCATGGCCTGCAGCGCGCCGGTGGAGATGCGCTCCACCTGGGTGGCGGTGGGCGGGCGGGCGCCAGCGGGCGTGCCGGCGCCGCGGCCCCCGACGCCGGCCGCGGCGGCGCCGCCACGTCGGAAGAACGACACCGGGGCTCGGCCGGAGCGGCCGGAACGGGCATCCGGAGTCCCGCCCGAGCGGCTCGTGGAGGGGTCGGTGTCGCCGGGCAGCCCGATGGCCCCGAGACGCTTGCGCTCCATCAGGCCGAGATGCCACGAGAACAGGAAGATGACGGCGAGACCGGCGAGCATCGAGGGGATCATCGGCACGAACACGTCGCTCGGCGAGAGGTCGAGCGCGGCGGCGGCGCGGGCCGTCGGTCCGCCCCAGGGCAGGATGTTCATGGTGCCGTTGGCGAGCCCCGCCACGCAGGTGAGCACCACCGGGCTGAGCCCCAGGCGCAGGTAGATCGGCAGCAGGGCGCTCGTGACCACGATGAACGTGGTCGATCCGTCGCCGTCGAGCGAGATCACCGCCGCGAGGATCGCCGTGCCCACGACCACCTTCACCGGGTCGTGGCCCACGATGCGCAGGATGATGCGCACGAGCGGGTCGAACAGCCCCACGTCGATCATCAGGCCGAAGTAGATGATGGCGAACATCAGCAGCGCCGCCGTGGGCGCCAGCCCGCCGATCGCGTCGAGCGCCATGTCGCCGATGCCGAGGCCCGCGCCGGCGAAGAGGCCGAAGATGGTGGGCACGATGATCAGGGCGAGCACCGGGGTCATGCGCTTGGTCATGATGAGCACCATGAACGTGGCGACCATGCCGAATCCGAGTAGTACGAGCACGAGAGACTCCTTCGTCTGTTGCGGCAAGGCTAGAAAGCGGCCGGTGGCGGCGCGCGCTACTGCGCATTTGCCGCGAAGAGCGCATTGAGCGCGTTCTGCGCATTCTGCTCACGGTGGCCCGGCGGCCCGGGTTAGCATTCCGGCATGGCGACGAGGCTGCGACGACGGATGCGCGGGCACGCTCTGTCGCGATCGGTTCCGTTCACGGCGCTGGTGTTCCGCTCGATCGTGGCGGCGATGGTGCTCGTGTCGCTCGTGACCGTGGCGCTGTTCGCCCTCACTGGCTTCAACCGGCTGGTGCAGCAGACGCAGGAGTCGGCGTTGCGGGTGGCGCAGAGCGTGGCCGAGACCCCGTCGGTGCGTGCAGTGGCCGAGGCCGAGTCGAACCGGCCGACCCCGTCGACGGATGCCGAGCTGGTGGCCGGAACGGTCGACGACTACGCGCGCTCGGTGGAGGACCGCACCGGCGCCCTGTTCGTGGTGGTGACCGACGACACGGGGCGCAGGCTCGCGCATCCGAACGACGACGAGATCGGCGACCCCGTGTCGACGAGCCCGGAGGCGGCGCTCGCCGGGCAGGAGACGGTGAGCTGGGAGCGCGGCACGCTGGGCGACTCGGCGCGCGCGAAGGTGCCGATCTTCGGGGTCGCCGACCCGGCCCGGGTGGTGGGCGAGGTGAGCGTGGGGCTGCCGCCGACCGAGGTGTGGTCGACGGTGCTGACGGATGCGCTGCCGGTGGGCCTGTCGACCGTGCTCGCGCTCGGAATCGGCGTGCTACTCGCCGCATTCATCACCCGGCGGCTGCGGTTGGCGACCCTGGGCCTGGAGCCCGAGGAGCTGCGCAGCCTCGTGCAGGATCAGCAGGCGGTGCTGCAGGGAGTCGACGACGGAGTGGTGGGGCTCTCGCCCGACGGGGTGGTGACGGTGTGCAACGACCGGGCGGCGGAGCTGCTCGGCATCCGGTTGCCCGGTGCGGTGGGCCGGGCGTTCGACGAGGTGGTTGCGGATGCCGGGGTGCGGTCGCGGGTGGGGCCGGGCGGCGGGGGTGCGGCATCCCGCGACGGCGACCTCGGCGCGGCGGCGTTGGGGGAGCCGCTGCTCGTACACGGGCACCTGCTGTACGTCGACGTGCACGAGGTGCGGCGCGAGGGGCGCTCGCTCGGGCGCGTGGTGATCGTGCGCGATGTCACCGACGTGGAGGAGCTCACGCGACGGCTGAGTGCGGTGGGCACGCTCGCGGGCGCGTTGCGGGAGCAGCGGCACGAGTTCGCGAACCGCATCCACGTGGTGTCGGGGCTGGTGCGGGCGGGCGACGTCGATCAGGCGCTGGAGTACCTCGACCAGGTGGCGGGGCACGGGCCGGTGCGGTTCCCGGTGCAGAACGCGCAACTGGTGCGGGAGCCCTACCTGCAGGCGTTCCTCGGCGCGAAGGCGGCGGAGGCCGAGGCGCGCGGGGTGTCGCTGCGGGTGGGGCCCGACGCCGACGTGGTGGGGTCGCTCGTGCACCCGGAGGACGTGACGACGGTGCTCGGCAACCTCGTCGACAACGGCATCGACGCGGCGGCCAGATCGGCGCGCACGCCGAGGTGGGTGGAGGTGGAGGTGCTGCGGCACGGCGGCGAGCTGCACCTCTCGGTGATGGACTCGGGCGACGGGGCCGCCGGTTCGCGCGGGGACTCCGCGGGCGGCGCGCATCCGTCGCCCGCCGGACCGGGCGCAGACGGCCCGGCCGGAGCCGTTCACGGCCACGGCATCGGCCTGCGGCTCTCGGCCGACGTGGCCCGCAGGCACGGCGGGCGGCTGTGGCTCGCGATGGCCGGTGCATCCGACCACGGCGCGGTGTTCTGCGCCGAACTGCATGACCAGTTCGAGAAGGAGGACGGCCTGTGACCGGGTTGCGGGTGGTGATCGTCGACGACGACTTCCGCGTGGCGAGGCTGCACACGCGGATCGTGGAGGCGACGGGCGGCTACAGCGTGGTGGCGACCGCGGGCACGGTGGCCGAGGCCAAGACCGCGATCGAGACCGCGCGCCCCGATCTGCTGCTGGCCGACATCTACCTGCCCGACGGCTCGGGGCTCGACCTCGTGCGCGGCTACGACGTCGACGCCGTGGTGCTGAGCGCGGCCGTGACGGCGGCGGCCGTGCGCACCTCGTTCCAGCGCGGGGCCATCGCCTACCTCGTGAAGCCGTTCGCCGACGAGGAGCTCGCCGAGGTGCTGCGCGGCTACACCCGCTACCGCAACCTGCTCGACGCGCAGCCCGAGCTCGACCAGGAGACCATCGACCGCGCCCGCCGGGTGCTGCATCGCTCGGCGCAGCGCGACGCCGCGGCGCGGCGCTCGCCCACCGAGCAGTCGGTGCTCGAGGCGCTCGCCGCGACCACGGATGCCCTCTCGGCACCCGTGGTCGCCGCACAGCTCGGCATCTCGCGCGCGACGGCGCAGCGCTACCTGTCGGCGCTGGCGCACGAGGGCTCTCTGGTGGTCGAGCTGCGTTACGGCAGCACCGGGCGCCCCGAGCACCGCTACCGCCCCGCCCGCTCGTGACCCCTTTCACCACCCTCGTGACCCCACGGTTGCGTCGCTAAAACTCGTCCTCAGGGCCCCGTGAAGACGACTTTCTGCGACTGAACGCAGGGGTGCCGGGGCTACGCTGAGGGAATGCATGGTGAGTACAAGGTGCCAGGGGGAAAACTCGTGGTGGTCGACCTCGACGAGGTCGACGGGCGCATCCAGAACTTCCGGCTGGCCGGGGATTTCTTTCTCGAGCCGGATGACGCGCTGCCGCTGATCGACGCGGCGGTGAACGGGCTGCCGGCCGACAGTGACGCGGCCACCATCGCGGCAGCAGTGCGGGGCGCGCTCCCCGAGGGCGCGGTGCTTCTCGGGTTCACGCCCGAAGCGGTGGCCGTGGCCATCCGTCGCTCGCTCGCGCGGGCGACCAGCTGGGACGCGTACGAGTGGCAGCTCATCCACACCGGCGCGGAGAGCCCGCAGATGCAGCTGGCGCTGGACGAGGTGCTCACGAACGAGGTGGGCGAGGGACGCCGCAAGCCCACGCTGCGCATCTGGGAGTGGAACGAGCCCGCCGTGGTGATCGGCAGCTTCCAGTCGCTGAAGAACGAGGTCGACCCCGAGAACGCGTCGAAGTACGGGTTCGAGATCGTTCGCCGCATCTCGGGCGGCGGGGCGATGTTCATGGATGCGAACTCGGTGGTCACCTACTCCATCTACGCGCCGGCAGCTCTCGTGCAGGGCATGAGCTTCGCCGACTCCTACGCCTTCCTCGACGAATGGGTGATCACGGCGCTGAAGTCGCTCGGCATCGAGGCGTTCTATCAGCCGCTGAACGACATCACCTCGGCCAAGGGCAAGATCGGCGGCGCCGCGCAGAAGCGGCTCGGCAACGGGGCGGTGCTGCACCACGCCACGATGAGCTACGACATGGATGGCGAGAAGATGACGCAGGTGCTGCGCATCGGCCGCGAGAAGATGAGCGACAAGGGCACCACCTCGGCCGCCAAGCGGGTCGACCCGCTGCGCAGCCAGACCGGGCTCTCGCGTGCCGAGATCATCGACCGGCTGATCGCCACGTTCACCGGTCTCTACGGTGCGACGCCCTCCGAGATCACGCTCGAGGAGCGGGCCACCGCTGAGGAGCTGGTGCGCACCAAATTCGCGACCCCCGAGTGGATCGGGCGGGTTCCGTGAGCATCGCCGCCGACAGCCCCGACCTGCCCGTGTTCACGGTGGACGCCCTCGAGGCGGCACCGCGCTTCGACGTGGAACGCTTCGAGAAGACGGATGCCCTCGACCTCGGTGTTCTCGCGGCGGGCCTGGTGCGCGAGCGGGGCCTCGACCTCGCGGTCGACATCGTGCTGGAGGACGACCTCGTGTTCCGTTCCAAACTCGGCGCCACCGGGCCCGAGAACGACTTCTGGCTGGCCGGGAAGTCTGCCGTCGCCCGCTACTTCCTCGTGCCATCGCTGCTCGTGCGGCGTCGACACGAGGCGGCGGGCACCCGCTTCGAGGAGGTCGACGAGCCCGGGGTCGACCACGCGGTGATGCGTGCCCATGGCGGTTCGATCCCGCTCTTCGTGCGAGGCGAACTCGTGGGCACGATCACGGCGTCGGGTGAGCCCGACGTGGTCGATCACCAGCTCGCGGCCGACGCACTCGCGGCGTACCTCGCGCGCTGACGCCCGCGTCCTCGCTGTCGCCTGGCCGGATCCCCGCCGAGCGCCGCGGAAGACCAGATCCGTCACTTTTGGCCCTATAACGCGCCGTTTGGGGCCAAAAGTGACGGATCTGGGGTGAGGGTAGGGGGGTGGGGTGGGGTGTTCAGTGGGGGAGGGGCTGCGGGCGGCGCCACATGGCGGCGGGCCGCGCATCCGGGATGCCGTGCACCTGGCCGATCGACGTGAAGCCGTGGCGGCGGTAGAGGGCGCGGTTGCGCTCGTTCGACGACTCGAGGTAGGCGGCCTCTCCGGCGAGGTCGATCTGCGTCAGCCGGCGGTCCAGCAGCGCTGAGCCCACTCCGGCACCACGGGCCTCGGCGGTGACACCGATCTGGGCCAGGTACCAGTGCGGTTCGGCGGGGCGGTGCTCGGCCAGCGTGGACTGCACGCGGGCGGCGGCCAGCAGGCCGCGCGCGCCGAGGGCCCGGAGGAACGCGGGCAGCTGCCGCGCCTGGGCCAGGAGCGAGGCGCGATGGCCCGGCGCCTCCCAGATGGCGGCGCCCAGGATGAGCCCGTCGCTGTCGCGCCGGGCCAGGTCGAGGCGACCGGCCGTGAGCCCGCCCGAGCGGGTGAGGGCGAGGAACAGCAGTTCGAGGCGACCACGCGCATCCGCTCCCCGGGTGAGGGTGCCCATCACCGTGTCGTGCTCGAAGGCGGAGGCCAGGGCGGCGCTCGCCGCGGGCAGGTCGGCAGGGGATGCGGGGGCGATGGTGAACATGGGCGGCCTCTCGGGTACGGGTCTCGTCATTCGAACTTTACCGTACGTACGGTAAAGCAAACTGGACAGAGCCTGACCGTCAGCGGCGGGCGGCGGGGAGCTTGCTCAGCGCCACGAGGTAGCGGCAGGGGGAGTCGCTGTGGTTGGCGAACACGCAGTCCTGCGGCGGGCCGAGCTGCAGGCAGTCGCCCGCGGTGAGTCGGTGCAGCTCCTCGCCCTCGCGGAACACGAGCTCACCTTCGAGCATCCAGATCTGCTGGTCGATGAACCGGTACGACTCGGCGGGGCTGGCCACCTTGGCCCCGGGCGGCAGGGTGACCTCGATCAGCTCGACCGCCGCCGAGGCGCCGGGGGAGACCGCGCGGCGCGAGTACCCCGTCTCGGGGTCGGTGTAGACCGCCTGCTGCGCGCGGCGGACGAGCCGCGACGCGGGCCCTTCGGCGCGGGCGATGAGCTCCGAGAGGGTGAGGCCGAGCGAGTTCGCCAGCCGTGACAGCAGTGCGGCGGTGGGCTGGGCGTCGCCGCGTTCGATCTTCGAGATCATGGCCCGCGAGACCCCGGAGGCGTCGGCGAGCTGCGCCGGGCTCAGGCCCCGTTCGGTGCGGGCGGATCGAACGGTGCGGGCGATGGCGTCGGCCAGCAGTTCCATCAGGAAACCTCCTTGGTTGACACGATGATACCCGATCTGACTACTATGCGATCATGACCGACGAGCGAATCATCCGCCCCGCTACCGGCGACGACGGCGCGGCGTGCGCGGCGATCTACGCGCACTACGTGCTCGAGACGCCGATCACCTTCGAGACAGACCCCCCGTCGGCGGAGGAGATGACCGCGCGGATCGCGAGGGCGTCCGACCGGCACGCCTGGCTCGTGCTCGAAGAGGCCGGTCGCGTGGTGGGCTACGCCTACGGGGGCACCTTCCATGCCCGCGCGGCCTATCGCTGGAGCTGCGAGGTGAGCGTCTACCTCGCCGCCGACCGGCGCGGCACGGGTGGGGGCCGGGCGCTCTACGCGCAACTGCTCGACGTGCTGCGCGAGCGCGGCTACCGGCGCGCGATCGCCGGCGTCACCCAGCCGAACCCGGCGAGCGACCGGCTGCACGAGCACTTCGGGTTCGAGCCGGTGGGGGTGTACCGCGAGATCGGCTGGAAGGGCGGGGCGTGGTGGGATGTCGCGTGGTCGCAGCTCGATCTGGCGCCGGGTGCCGACCGTGCGGTGGCACCCGACGAGATCGTCTGAGCCCCGCGAACGTCGCTCCTGACGGAAATGTTTGCGTCACCATCTCGACAGATGTCATGATGTTCACGCAAACAGGCTCTCCAATGAAGGAAAGGCTCCACGCCCATGACACTGTCGTCACGTGCCCGATCGGGGGCGCTCGCGGGCTCTCTCGCCCTGCTGCTCGGCGCATCCGCCCTCGCAGCGGGCCCCGCCGTCGCCTCGCCGGCCCCCGCTCAGGCCGCATCCGGAGCGACGGAGGCCGCCGCAAAAGCAAAAGCAGAAGCAGCCGCAGCAGCAGCAACCGGCACCCCCCTCACCATCACCCCCAACCCCGCCTACCAGAACCAGGCCTTCGAGGGCTGGGGCACGAGCCTGGTGTGGTTCGCGAACGCCACCGGCGACTACCCCGCCGACGTGCGGCAGGACCTGTTCGACAAGGTGTTCGGCGAAGACGGCCTGAACCTCAACATCGCCCGGTACAACATCGGCGGCGGCAACGCCTCCGACGTGCCGCCGTACCTGCGCCAGGGCGCGGCGGTCGACGGCTGGTGGAACCCCGACCTGCAGGCGAGCGACGCCCAGGGCCCCATCACCTCCGACTACGCCGACCGCGACCGCTACGCCGCCGCCTGGAACCCCGACGACCCGGCGAGCTACGACTTCTCGGCCGACGAGACCCAGCGCTGGTGGGTGTCGCAGCTGAAGGACACGATCACCAAGTGGGAGGCCTTCGCCAACTCCCCGCCCTACTTCATGACCGAGAGCGGCTACGTGTCGGGCGGCTTCGACTCGAGCGCCGAGCAGCTGAAGCCCGAGGCCGTCGGCGACTACGTGGCGTACCTCAAGACGGTGGTCGAGTCGGTGGAGCAGCAGGAGGGCATCACCTTCGACACCGTCGACCCGTTCAACGAGCCCAACACGAACTACTGGGGCACGAACATCGACCAGAACACCGGATGGCCCCGCCAGGGCGGTCAGGAGGGCGCCCACATCGGCCCCCAGGTTCAGGATCAGGTGATCAAGGCCCTCGCGGCCGAACTCGCCGAGGACACCACCACCACCGACGCCGTCATCTCGGCCATGGACGAGACCAACCCGGGCCTGTTCGCGCAGAACTGGAACACCTGGAGCGACGAGGCCAAGGCCGACGTGGCCCAGCTCAACGTGCACACCTACGGCACCGGTGGCCGCCCCTACGCCCGCGACATCGCCAAGGCGGCCGACAAGCCGCTCTGGATGAGCGAGATCGAGGGCGACTGGGACGGCTCTGGCGTGAACAACCAGACCAACATGGCCAACGGCCTCGGCGTCGCGGCCCGAATCACCGACGACCTGCGTGAGCTCGAGCCGAGCGCCTGGGTGCTCTGGCAGCCGGTCGAGGACGCGTACAACATGGAGAAGGTCGAGAAGCTCAACTGGGGCAGCGTGCAGATCGACTTCGACTGCAACGCCGACGGCGACTCGGTGCGGCGCCTGGCCGACGGCGACGCCGACCCGAGCTGCAAGGTCGAGACCAACGCGAAGTACAACACCATCCGCAACTTCACCCACTACATCCGCCCGGGCGACCACATCATCCCGTCGACGGATGCGCAGACGACCACCGCGCTGAAGGGCGACGGCAGCGGCGTCACGCTGGTGCACTCCAACCCGTCGACCTCCGAGCAGACCATCACCGTCGACCTGTCGAAGTTCGGGCAGATCGCCGCGGGCGCGACCCTCACCCCGATCGTCACCACCGAGTCGCCCGCCGACGACGTGACCAAGAACGCCCTCGTCGAGGGAACGGCCGTGGCGGTCGACGCCGCGGCGAAGACCGCCACGGTGACGGTGCCGGCCCGTTCGGTGTCGACGTTCGTGGTGTCGGGCGTCAGCGGAGTGGCCGACGCCGCAGTGCCGCTCCGTGACGGCGCGACCTACCAGCTCGTGGGCACGCAGAGCGGCAAGGCGCTCACGCCGAACACCGCCGTCGCCGCGGGCACCGCCCCGGGCGCCACCATCACCACCACCACCGCGGAGAACGCGTCGAGCCGCCTCTGGACGGTCGACAAGCTCACCGACGGCTCGTCGAACTCCGAGCGGTACGTCTTCCGTGAGGCGAACGGTCAGGTGCTCGGTGCCTCCTCCGCCGGGGTGGTGCTGCGCGACCAGACGGCCGAGCAGGCCGCGGCAGACCGCTCGAGCCAGTGGATCCTCACCACGTCGACCGGCGCATCCTGGTCGCTCGTGAACGCCCAGCTGGCCACGGCGCTGGAGGTGCCAGGTCAGTCGACCGCCGAGGGCGCACCGGTGAACGTGTACCAGTCGAACAACGGGGCGAACCAGGCGTGGAGCTTCCGCGACACCGCCCTGCAGGGCTTCGAGCCCGTGGCCGTGAACACGGTGGCCGGCGTCGCGCCGACGCTGCCCGCCACGGTGACGCCGGTGTACGCCTCGGGTGCCGGCATCGCGGTGCCGGTGACCTGGAACACCGAGGGCATCGACTGGAACGTGCCCGGCACCGTGACCGTGACGGGTTCGGGAACGGATGCGTTCGGCACCGCCTTCACCAACGCCACGGCGACCGTGGAGGTGGGCGGGTTCACCGCCACCGATCCGGTGTCGCTCACCACCTACGCGGGGGCGTCGGCCGCCGACGTCGAGGCGGTGGCCCCGGCCACCGTGCCCGCTCGCATCGGTGCCAGCAGCACGAGTTACGACGCCGCCGTCACGTGGGACTTCTCGCCCCTCACCGATGCCGACCTCGCCGCCCCGGGTGTCGTGACCGTTCCCGGCGAGGCTCAGTCGAACGACCCGGCCGCCGCTCCGCTGCCGGCCACGCTGTCGCTCATCGTCACCGAGCCGGTGTCGGCGAACATCGCTCCGGATGCGGCGACGACGGCCTCGGCCACCTTCACCGAACCGGGTTACAGCGTCGACGCCACCCGCAACCGGGTGCTCGACGACAAGGGCTGGTCGAACTGGGTGGGCGGCGCGAAGCGCGCATCCGACACCCTGAGCTACGACCTCGGTTCGGTGAAGACCGTCGACGGGGTGACGCTGCGCTTCTTCAAGGACGGTTCGTCGGAGAGCTGGCCCACCTCGGTGACGGTGGAGTACCGCACGCCGGAGGGCGCCTGGGTGGCAGCACCCGGTTCACCCGTGGCCGTGGTGTCGCCGAACGGGGCGGCACCGGTGCTCGAGGTGGCGCTCGGCGGCGTGCGCGCCTCGGCCGTGCGCGCCCAGCTCACCGCCAAGGCGAACACGCACATGATCGTGTCTGAGGTGGAGATCTACGCCGCGGCTCCCGGGGTGTCGACGGTCTCGGGCCTCGCGCGGCTGGCCGTCGACGGCACGACGGTCGACGGGTTCGACCCGGCGGTCACCTCGTACGTGGTGCCGATCACGGGCTCACGACTGCCGGTTCCGGCGGCGTTCCCGATCGACACGGCTGCGACCGTCGTCGTCGACCCGGCCACCGAGGCGAACGGCGCCACCGCCACCGTCACGGTGACGGCGCCCGACGGCGTCTCGAGCACCGCGTACACCGTGCGGTTCGACCGCACGGTGGCGGTGAGCGCCGTGCTGTCGGGCACCCAGATCGAGGGCGCGTACCGCGTGGGTTCGCCGCTCGCCGTGGTGGTGACGGCCGACCCGGCCTCGGCCGCGGCCGGCGCCACGGTGGAGTGGTTGCGCGACGGGTCGCCGATCGCCGGGGCGACGGGCCCGTCGTACACGCCGGTGCCGGATGACGCCGGCCGGGAGGTGTCGGCCCGCGTGACGGCCGGAGCTGCCGGCTTCCGTTCGGGCACGGCGGTCTCGGCCGCGGTGGGCGTGCAGGCGGCGATCGTGCCGCCGGCGCCGCCCGTGGACCCGGGGCCCGGCGGTCCGGGTGACGGCGGCGGCTCGGGGAGCGGCACGGGTTCGGGTTCGACGGGCTCGGGCGGGGCGTCGACCCCGGCCGGCCTGGCGGCGACGGGTCTCGACCCTCGCGGCCTCGCGGCCCTCGCCCTGGTGCTCCTGCTGGGCGGCCTCACGCTCGGCCTGCGACGCCTCTTCGCCCGCACGTCCTGACCACACGCCCCCGCAAGGGTCGGTGGAGGCCGGGGGTGAGGTGGACCCCGCGACGAGGGCAGAGAGTTGCGCCCGCACCGCGTGGCGCTGGGCGGGGGAGAGCTGCAGGATGCCGGTGGACTCGGCGATCCAGAGACCGTTGGCCGCCGACCAGGCCGCGAGCAGCCCGGCGCCCGCCGCGTCGGCCCCGCCCGAACCCGCCGAGCCCCCCGAACCCGCGGCCCCGAAGTCGAACCACTCCTGCAGGTACGCCAGCCACGGTGCCGACAGCTCCGGCCGCCGCACCGCCTCGGAGAACACCACGAACTCCCCGGCGGAGGCGCCGCCCTCGGTGGCGAAGTCGACGAACGCGGCCACCCGTTGGGCGAGGGTGGACTCCGGCAGCGGAACCTCGAGCGCGGCCTGCAGCTCACCCTGCCAGCGCTCGATGACGTGCTCGATCACGGCCACCATCAGCGCGTCTTTGCTGGGGAAGTGGTACATCAGGCCGGCCTTGGTGAGGCCGGCCTCGGTGGCCACCGTCTGGTAGGTGATGTCGGCGCCGCCCTCCGCGTCGACCACCCGCAGAGCGGCCTCGAGGATGTCGGTGCGAGAGCTCGATCTCATCCCTCGACTATGCCGTACGTACGGTGTACACGGCCCGAGCGGCCGGCGTACCGGAGGCCGATCAGCGGGCCGGCGGGGCTCCCGTGGAGTCGCGCACGATCAGCTCGGTCGGCACCGTGGTGAGTCCGCCGTCGGCCGCCGGGTCGCCCGCCGCGTCGATCTGGGCGAGCAGCCGCTCCATCGCGAGCCGGCCCACCGAGTGGAAGTCCTGCCGCACGGTGGTGAGGGGCGGCCAGAACGAGTGCGCCTCCTCCATGTCGTCGAAGCCCACCACGCTCACCTCGCCCGGGATGTCCCGGCCCAGCTCGTGCAGCGCCCGCATCGCGCCGAGCGCCATCTGGTCGTTGGCGGCGAACACGGCCGTGACGTCGGGGTCGACCCCGAGCGAGAGCGCGATCTGGTAGCCCGACTCGGTCGACCAGTCGCCGTGGCGCACCTCGGGCGGTTCGATGCCGGATGCCCGCAGCGTGTCGCGCCACGAGTCCACCCGGTGCATCGCCGAGAACGAGGTGGTCGGCCCCGCGATGTGATGCACGGTGCGGTGCCCGAGGTCGAGCAGGTGCTGGGTGGCGAGCCGCGCGCCCTCGATCTGGTCGTTGTCGACGACCGCGTATCCGGAGCTCGCGTTGGAGTCGACGACCACCACCGGAAGACCAGGTGGCAGCGTGATCTCGCCGCGGTCGAGCAGGTGCGCCTCGAACACGATCACCACGCCGTCGACCGCCTGGTCGTTGAGTCGGCGGTAGGCGCCCGACACGGCGCCGAGCGTCTGGTCGGCGAGGGGGATGAGCGTGACCGAGTAGTCGGCCTTGGCCGCCTCGGTGGCGATGGCGTCGAGGGTGCGCATGTTGCCGAGGGTGGCGAGGGTGAACATGATCACGCCGATGCTGTTGAAACGGCCGCGCTTGAGGGCCCGGGCGGCGCCGTTGGGGCGGTAGCCGAGGGCGCGCATCGACTCGAGCACGCGGTCGCGGGTGGACTCGTCGACGTTGCTGAGGCCGTTCGACACCCGCGACACCGTCTGCGACGACACCCCGGCGTGCTGGGCCACGTCGGCCATGGACGGCGCGCGGCGCTGCCGCCCTCCGGTCTCGAGCGTGTCGGTCATCGTCTCCCCAATTTCAGCGGATGCCCGCCAACGCTTGCATGGTTACGTCAACATGTTATGCTCATGCCGTTCATGTTGACGCAAACATCCGTCAACTCGAGCTCACCCGATCGAAAAGGACAACGACGATGACGTCAGCGACAGCAGCCAGGGCACGCCCGGCGCGACGCACACGGCGCGACTGGCGCGGCTGGGGGTTCGTGGCCCCGTTCATGATCGTCTTCCTCGCCGTGCTGGTGGCTCCGGTGGTCTACGCGATCGTGCTGTCGCTGTTCCGTCAGCAGCTGGTGGGCGGATCGGGCTTCGTGGGCCTCGGCAACTACGTGCAGCTGTTCCAGGACTCGAAGTTCTGGGAGTCGTTCTTCCGGGTGGCCCTGTTCCTGGTGGTGCAGGTGCCGATCATGCTCGCCCTCTCGCTCGGCGCGGCCCTCGCCATCGACAGCGCGCGGCTGCACGGCACCGCGTTCTTCCGCATCGCGATCTTCCTTCCCTACGCCGTTCCCGGCGTCGTGGCCGCCCTGATCTGGGGCTTCATGTACGGCAACCAGTTCGGCCTCTCCGGCTCCATCAACGACCTCGTCGGGTTCGAGCTGCTGCAGCCGTTCAGCTCGGAGTGGGTGCTCGCCTCCATCGGCAACATCGTCACGTGGGAGTTCCTGGGCTACAACATGCTCATCTTCTACGCCGCGCTCAAGGTCATCCCGGGCGAGCTCTACGAGGCGGCCGAGCTCGACGGAGCGGGCCAGTTCCGCATCATATCGGGCATCAAGCTGCCGGCGCTGCGCGGCTCGATCGTGATCGCCACGGTGTTCTCGATCATCGGCTCGTTCCAGCTGTTCAACGAGCCGAACCTGCTGAAGAACCTGGCGCCCAACGTGATCTCGAGCTACTTCACACCCAACATGTACGCCTACAACCTCTCCTTCGCCGGGCAGCAGTTCAACTACTCGGCCACCGTCGCCATCGTGATGGGCATCATCACCGCGGTCATCGCCTACATCGTGCAGTTGCGCGGTTCCCGACAGGAGGTGCGTTGAGTTGAGCGCCGTCACCGACTCCGTGCCCGCCGGCCCCACGGGCGCAGGCTCGTCCTCCTCTGCCACCTCGCAGAAGCCCCGCCGGTCGCGCCGCCCCGCCTACGTGCGCCCGTCCAAGGCGCCCCGCCAGCGCAAGTCGATCGTGCTCACGATCGTGATGGCCCTGTTCGTCATCTACTCGGTGGTGCCGCTGATCTGGCTCGTCGTCAACGCCACCAAAGACCAGGGCGACCTGTTCTCCAGCTTCGGCCTCTGGTTCGGCAGTGACTTCAACCTCTGGCAGAACATCGTCGACACGCTCACCTACCGCGACGGCATCTTCGTGCAGTGGTTCGGCAACACGCTGCTCTACGTGGTGGTGGGCGCGGGAGGCGCGACCTTCCTGGCGACGGTGGCCGGCTACGGCCTGGCCAAGTACAACTTCCCGGGCCGGCGCGCGGTATTCGCCGTGGTGCTGGGAGCCGTCGCCATCCCGGGCACGGCTCTGGCGGTGCCCACCTTCCTGATGTTCAGCCAGCTGGGGCTCACGAACACCCCGTGGGCCGTCATCCTGCCCTCGCTGATCAGCCCGTTCGGCCTCTACCTGATCTGGAACTTCGCGGTCGACGCGGTGCCCACCGAGGTGCTCGAGGCCGCCAGGATGGATGGAGCCAGCGAGGCGCGCACCTTCTTCACGATC
Source organism: Herbiconiux liangxiaofengii (assembly GCF_041927335.1). Lineage (NCBI taxonomy): Bacteria > Bacillati > Actinomycetota > Actinomycetes > Micrococcales > Microbacteriaceae > Herbiconiux > Herbiconiux liangxiaofengii. The sequence continues at coordinate 82,842 of NZ_JBHFHD010000001.1, forward strand.
TCGCTGCGGCTGCTCGCCCCCGGCATCGTGACGGTGCTGCTGTTCGCCATCGTGGCCACCTGGAACAACTACTTCCTGCCGCTCATCATGCTCAGCGAGCCCACCTGGTACCCGCTCACCGTCGGCCTCAGCCAGTGGAGCGCGCAGGCCTCGGGCGTCGCGGCCCAGCCCATCTACAACCTGGTGATCACCGGTGCGCTCCTCACCATCGTGCCGATCGTGATCGCCTTCCTGTTCCTCCAGCGCTTCTGGCAATCGGGCCTGAGCGCCGGAAGCGTCAAGCAGTGACGACCCCTGCACCGCTGGACGACCCCACCCCCACCCCTGCACAACGAAGAAGTTCGAAAGGAACCCCAATGAGCACCACCTCGCGGAGGAAGACACTGCGTCGTGTCGCCCTCGCCACAGCCACCACCCTCACCCTGGGCCTCGCCCTCGCCGCCTGCTCCTCGGGCTCCGGCGACGGCGGTTCGGGCGCTGCCGGCTCGGCCGACGACATCGAGGCCGCACTGGAGAAGGGCGGCGAGCTCACCTACTGGAGCTGGACCCCCTCGGGCGAGGCCCAGGTCGCCGCCTTCGAGAAGGCCTACCCGAACGTCGACGTCAAGCTCGTCAACGCCGGCACCAACAAAGACGAGTACACCAAGCTGCAGAACGCCATCACCGCCGGCTCCGGCGCTCCGGATGTCGCGCAGGTCGAGTACTACGCCATCCCGCAGTTCGCGCTCTCCGACTCCCTGGTCGATCTGAGCTCCTACGGCTTCGGCGACCTCGAGAGCAACTACAGCTCCGGCCCGTGGAGCTCGGTCTCGTTCGACGGCAAGATCTACGGCCTGCCCCAGGACTCGGGCCCCATGGCCATGTTCTACAACAAGACGGTGTTCGACCAGTTCGGCATCGAGGTGCCGAAGACCTACGACGAGTACATCGCCGCCGCCGAGAAGCTGCACGCGGCCGACCCGTCGAAGTACATCACCGCCGACACCGGAGACGCCGGTTTCGCCACGAGCATGATCTGGCAGGCCGGCGGCCAGCCGTTCACGGCCGAGGGCACCGACGTGTCGATCAACCTGCAGGACGACGGCTCGAAGAAGTGGGCCGACACCTGGGACAAGCTCAACGAGGGCGGCCTGCTCTCCACCACCCCGGCCTGGAACGACGAGTGGTACAAGGGTCTCGGCGACGGCAGCATCGCGACGCTGCTGACCGGTGCCTGGATGCCCGGCGTGCTCGAGTCGTCGGTCGCCGACGCCTCCGGCGACTGGCGCGTGGCCCCCATGCCCACCTACGACGGCACCCCGGTGACCGCCGAGAACGGCGGCGGCGGCCAGGTGGTGCTGAAGCAGTCGAAGAACCCGGCGCTGGCCGCGGGCTTCCTGAAGTGGCTGAACTCCGACCCCGAGTCGATCAAGGTGTTCCTGGAGTCGGGCGGATTCCCGTCCACCACGGCCGACCTCGAGTCGCCCGAGTTCCTCGCCGAGGCTCCCGAGTACTTCGGCGGCCAGAAGATCAACGAGGTGCTCGTCGACGCGTCGAAGAACGTGCCCACCGGATGGCACTACCTGCCCTACCAGGTGTACGCCAACAGCATCTTCGGTGACACCGTCGGCCAGGCCTACGAGGGCAAGAGCGACCTGAATGCCGGTCTGGAGACCTGGCAGGAGCAGCTGGTCGACTACGGCAACCAGCAGGGCTTCACCGTCAAGTAACCCCGCTCCACCCCTGCTCCACCCCTGCTCCACCCCGCTCCACCCCGGGGCGGCCCTGCCGGGCCGCCCCTCCCGCCGAGTTGCGCCGAATCGCCCCTTCAGAGCCCCCCGGAGGGCGATTCGGCGCAACTCGATGATCGTGAAAGGCACCTGAGCGTGTTCAAGGCCCGAGTCGAGATCGATGCCGGCACCGAGATCGGTGCGGTACCGCGCCGCCTGTTCGGCACCTTCGTCGAGCACATGGGGCGCAGCGTCTACCAGGGCATCTACGAGCCGGGGCACCCCGCAGCCGACGACCGTGGATTCCGCCGCGACGTGCTCGACCTCGTGCGCGAGCTCGGCGCCACCACCGTGCGCTACCCCGGTGGCAACTTCGTCTCTGGCTACCGCTGGGAAGACGGCGTGGGCCCGGTCGACGAACGCCCGGTGCGCCTGGACGCCGCCTGGCACAGCATCGAGACCAACCGCATCGGCCTGCACGAGTTCGCCGAGTGGGCGCGCGACGCCGGGCTCGAGCTGATGTACGCCGTGAACCTCGGCACGCGTGGCATCGCCGACGCGGCCGACGTGCTCGAGTACGCCAACCACCCGTCGGGCACGCGGCTCTCCGACGACCGCCGGGCGAACGGCGCCGAGAAGCCCTTCGGCATCCGGCTCTGGTGCCTCGGCAACGAGGTCGACGGGCCGTGGCAGATCGGCCACAAGACGGCCGACGAGTACGGCCGGCTGGCGGCCGAGACCGCCCGGCTGATGAAGTTCACCGACCCCACCGTCGAGCTGGTGGCGGCCGGGTCGTCGAACGCCGAGATGCCGACCTTCGGCGAGTGGGAGCGCACGGTGCTCCGTCACACGGTCGGCCTCGTCGACCACATCTCGCTGCACGCCTACTACGAGGAGGTCGAGGGCGACGCCCGGAGCTTCCTCGCCTCGGGCACCGCGTTCGACCGGTACATCGAGCAGGTGGCCGCCGTCATCGACGAGGCGGGCGCCGGGCCGGGCTCCGCGCATCCGGTGGGCATCAGCGTCGACGAGTGGAACGTGTGGTACCAGCGCCGCTGGAACGACATCGACAAGCCCCGGGTACTGAACGGCGACTGGCCCGAGCACCCGCGACTCATCGAAGACGCCTACTCGGTGACGGATGCGGTGGTTGTCGGGTCTCTGCTGGTCTCGTTGCTGCGCCACAGCGACCGCGTCTCGATGGCCAACCTCGCGCAGCTCGTGAACGTGATCGCCCCCATCCGCGCCGAGCCGGATGCGCCGGCCTGGCGCCAGACCACCTTCTTCCCCTTCCAGCGCACCGCTGCGCTCGCCCGCGGGCGCGTCGTGCAGACGGTGGTCGACGCGCCCGCGGTCGTCACCGCCGCGCACGGCGAGGCCCCCCTCGTCGACGCGGTCGCGACCGTGGCCGACGACGGCACGGTGGTGCTGTTCGTGACCAACCGCTCGCTCGACGACGACGCCTCGCTCGAGGTGGGGATCGCGGTTCCGGGCGCATCCGTTCTCTCGGTGCACGCGCCCTATTCGGTGCAGAGTGCCGAGACGCTGCGCACGCCCGAGGGAGGCGACCGTCACACCGTGAACGACGCCCTGTCGCAGCCCGTGGGTCTGACGGCCCTCGACGGGGTGGGCCTGGAAGCCCGCGGCGATTCGATCGTTCTCACCGCCACCCTGCCGGCCCTGTCGTGGTCGGTCGTGGTGCTCGGGCCTTCGGGCTCGCCGACCGTCAAGGAGCAGACGAATGTCTGAGTTCACCGTGCCGTCCTCCGACTCGGCCGCGCCGGGGGAACCCGGGGCGCCGGCCTCGCCGGGGGCGCCGGCCTCGCGCTTCGCCATCGGGCCCGTCGACTTCGAGCTCGACGGCGAGCCGTTCTGCATCCTCTCGGGGGCGCTGCACTACTTCCGCGTGCACCCCGATCTCTGGCGCGACCGCATCCGAAAGGCCCGCGAGATGGGCCTGAACACCATCGAGACCTACGTGGCCTGGAACGCCCACGCCCCGCGCGAGGGCGAGTTCGACCTCAGCGGCGGCCTCGACCTCGGCCGGTTCCTCGACGACGTGGCCGCCGAGGGCATGCACGCCATCGTGCGCCCCGGGCCCTACATCTGCGCCGAGTGGGACAACGGCGGGCTGCCCGCCTGGCTCTTCACCAGCGAAACCGTGGGTGTGCGCCGCGACGAACCTCAGTACCTCGCGGCCGTGCAGAAGTACTTCGAGCAGCTCGCTCCCGTGCTCGTGCCGCGGCAGATCGACCGCGGCGGGCCCGTCATCCTGGTGCAGATCGAGAACGAGTACGGCGCCTACGGCTCCGACCCGGTGTACCTCGAGAAGCTCGTGACCATGAACCGGGGCATCGGCCTCACCGTTCCGTTCACCACGGTCGACCAGCCCACGGCCGAGATGCTCGAGAACGGCAGCCTGCCGACCCTGCACAAGACCGGCTCGTTCGGCTCCCGCTCCACCGAGCGGCTCGCCACGCTGCGCGAGCACCAGCCCACCGGGCCGCTGATGTGCAGCGAGTTCTGGGACGGCTGGTTCGACTACTGGGGCGCCCACCATCACACCACCTCCACCGAGCAGTCGGCGGGCGACCTCGACGACCTGCTGGCGGCCGGGGCCTCGGTGAACATCTACATGTTCCACGGCGGCACCAACTTCGGCTTCACCAACGGCGCCAACGACAAGGGCGTCTACCAGCCCATCGTCACGAGCTACGACTACGACGCCCCGCTCGACGAGGCCGGGCGGCCGACCGCGAAGTACTGGGCCTTCCGGGAGGTTCTCGCCCGGTACAACCCGTCGATCCCGGATGCGCCTGCCGCGGTTCCGGCCCCGGATGCCGCGTCGTCCGCGGCCGCGGCCCCGGCCTTCCGGGTTCCGATGTCGGCCTCGCTGCCCCTGCTGTCGGTGACCGATGCGCTCGGCACCTGGGTGCACCGCTCGGAGGCGCCGACCATGGACGCCCTCGGGCACTTCACGGGCTTCGCGCTCTACCGCACCGAGCTCGATGGAACGGCGCCCGGGTCTTCCGTGCTCTCGTTCGGCGAGGTGCGCGACCGCGCGCTCGTGCTGCTGAACGGCGACCCCGTGGGCGTACTCGCCCGCGATCACCACGACCGGCGCATCGCCCTGCCGGCCGGGGCGCGCGGAACGCTCGACATTCTCGTGGAAAACCAGGGCCGGGTCGACTACGGCCCCCGGATCGGCGAGCCCAAGGGGCTGATCGGCACCGTGTGCCTCGACGGGTCGCCGGTGCTGGGGTGGGACGTGCTGCCGCTGCAGCTCGACGACATCTCGGCCCTCACCGGGCTGCTGGCGGAGGCGGCTCACGCACGCCAGGCGCCTGCCGACCCCGTGAACGGCTCGGCATCCGGATCTCGTGTGCCGGCACCGTCGGCGCTGGCGGGCCCGGCCTTCGGGTACGCCACGTTCGACGTCGACACCGGTGCCGACCTCTACCTCGACACCCGCGACTGGGGCAAGGGCGTGGTGTGGGTGAACGGGTTCAACCTCGGCCGGTACTGGTCGCGCGGGCCGCAGCACACGCTCATCGTGCCGGCGCCGGTGCTCAGGGCCACGGGCAACACCCTCGTGGTGTTCGAGCTGCACGCCGCCGCGGCGACGGCCACGTTCGCGCCGGCCCCCGACCTCGGTCACACCGACTTCTGACCCCGGGCTCACCCCAGATCCGTCACTTTTGGCCCCAAACGCGCGGTTTTGGGGCCAAAAGTGACGGATCTGGTGTTCAGGGTGGGGTCAGAGGGCGCTGAGCAGGGCGGGCCAGACCTCGGGAGCCACGGGGTACGGCGTCGAGAACGACAGGCGCTGCACCACGCCCCCGAAACGCTCGCGCAGCTGGGCCGCGACCGCGGCCGGCGTTCCGACCGCCGCGAACTCCGCCAGCACCTCGTCGTTCACGAGGTCGGTCATTGCGTTCCACTCCTTGCGCACCGAACCCGCGTGCAGCTGCTCGTGCAGCTCGCCCCAGCCGTGCAGCTCGAGCACGCCCTTGTACGCCGGCGTCGAACCGTAGAAGGCGATCTGTTTCTTGATGGCGGTGATCGCGGTGGCGAGCTCCGCATCCGTCGACCCCACCGCCACCAGCGCCGGCAGGCTCACCTCGACCGTGTCGTCGAGGTCGGCACCGCGGCCGGCGGATGCACGCCCCCGTGCCAGCGCCGGCAGCGACACCTCGCTCAGGTACCGCGGGGTGGTGAAGCTGTGGCTGAGGAAGCCGTCGGCCACCGCGCCGGCCGTCTCGGTCATCAGCGAGCCCACGGCCGCCAGCGCGATGCGCGGGTTGCCGTGCGGGTTCGGGCCCGGGTCGAACACCGGCGACATGAGCGTGTGCGTGTAGAACTCGCCCTCGAAGCGCAGCCGGTCGCCGCTCTGCCAGCTCGCCCAGATCGACCGCACCGCGTCGACGTACTCGCGCATCCGCCGGGCCGGATGCGACCACGGCATCGAGAAGCGGCGTTCGATGTGCGGCTTCACCTGCGAGCCGAGACCGAGAACGAACCGCCCGCCCGAGACGAGCTGCAGGTCGTTCGCCAGCATGGCCGTGTTCATCGGGTTGCGGGCGAACGCCACCGCGATGGCGCTCGAGAGCCGCACGCGCTCGGTGGCCCGGGCGGCGAGCGTGAGGGCCACGAACGGGTCGTGCCTGGTCTCGGTGACGAGCACGCCGTCGAATCCCTCGGACTCGGCGGTGACGGCGGCCTGCTCGAGCTGCAGCGGGGTGCTGGCGATGTCGCCGCCGGCATCCAGGGCGAACAGGCGGTCGGGGGCGGCTTCGGGGGTCTCGTCGGTGAGCATGCCGCCATCCCAGCACAGGCCCCGGATGCGCGCGCGCCCGCTGTGGGGTGGGCACAATCCGGCGGGCCACGACGGCCCCGTGTTCTGTGACGGTGCTCGCCCTCGATGCGGTCGGCGCTACGCCGCGGCCGGCGCCCAGGTCAGGTCGTGGTGGCCCTGACCAGTCGGTCGACGTCGGCGCGCGCCGCCTCGGTGAGCGGGCGGCAGATGATCAGCAGGTCGTCGAATCGCTCGGGAGCCCGGGTGACGGTGTACCCGAGGGAGACCGTGCCGATCGCGGTGTCGAGGAATGACAGCTCGCCCGCGAGCTTGGAGGGGATCGACTCCTCCGCCCAGGCGTCGGAGAACTCCTGGCTCGTGGCGGCCAGCTCTCCGACGATGCCGACGAAGGACTGGTCGACGGCATGCTGATCGATCGACTCGCGCAGCATCCCGGCGACCTGGGCGGCCGCGGCATCCCAGCAGTCACGGTCGCGCGGCACCTCGCTCGACAGGAACGTGTAGCGGGCGAGGTTCATGCCCTCCTGGAAGCCGGGCGAGAGGGCGCGCGCCAGAGCGTTCGAGGCCAGCACCTGCAGGTGGCGGTCGACCAGAACGGCCCCGAGGTGGGTCCAGGTCTGCATCTGCTCGCGCGTGCGGGCTCGGTGCGCGTGCATCGACAGCTCGTCATGCTCCATGCCGCCACCGTAGTCAGAGGGCGGCCCGCGTCCCTGTCCCTGCCAGGGACGGTCAGACCGTCCCGCCGTTCTCGAGGTGCGGGCGCCGGGGCGGGTCCAGGGGAGTCCGAATGCCGAGAGCCGATCCCCATCCAGGAGTTGCCGACACCGTGAGCACGCCGTCGGGCGTGACCACCTGCTCGGTGATACGGCGCGCAGTGTGCCGAGGCCTCGCCGCAGTCCATGTCACGGAAGCCGAAGAGCACATAGCGGCTGGGCGGGGAATGCTGCGGGTACGGACGGGCGGCCGGGGCGGCTTGGCGGATTCAGCTCGAATCGCCGAACGACCTTGGTCGGCTGTCAGCTAAGGCCTGGATCACCTGGTCGGATGTCGACGGATCCCATCCATCGGCGCGCGACTCCACGCTGACGGCGTCGGTAATCGGTCGCAGCACATCCGTTACGGCGTCACGCCGACGCCGTCGAACCGCGACGATGACGATGCGCACGGTGGCACCGCCGCCCACTGCCACCCAGAACGTGAGCTCGATCCACGACAACACGTCTTCAGCTAGCTCGAACGCCACGATGATCCTCCGTCGCATGCCTCACCTGACTGCCACCATGTCGGTGCCTTGACAGCCTCGACCATTAATGCTGAGAATACGTCATGAAAAAGCCGATAGCGCTGCTTGTGTCCATTGCGATTCTCCCGTGCCTCATGGGGGCCGCAACCCAGCCGCCGCCCGATGCCTCTTCGACTGGCCAGGTTGATCTCGAAGCCGACATCGACGGCGCGGGCGCTACGGTGGTAGATCCTGCCGTCTATGACTCAGAGACCGTTGTCGTCGTCGACGAGTCGGGGAGCGCAATCGAGCAGTCCTCCGGTGACACCGGGGCGGGTTCAGCGTCGGATGCTGGTCTGTCCGGCTGTGACTATCGAAACGCGGTGTTCACGAACCTCAGTGGCTGGCAGGACTCGGTCGACGGCTGTGGGATCATCGGCTTCGATTGGTCGGCGCGCTATTCCTACAGCTGGAGCCAAGATACGTTCGCATGGAACTCGGGCCCGTCCTGCGTCCAAGGTCGCGGCTACTCCACCAACCGCACCGTATCCACCCCCGTGTGGTCCAACGCTGGCTGCGGCAGCAAGGGCACTGTGAGCGCCTTCATCGGGAATCGCGCAACTGTTGCGAAGATCAGGGGGCATGTGAACGCCGTAGCAAAGATCGGCTACGTGCGCTGGAAATGAGCTCGGGTGGAGCGACGCGATGGTGGACGACAGCGCTCACCTTCGCGATGCTGGCGACGATCAGCGGGTGCACCGTCTGGTCCGGGGAACGCTTTGACATGGAGAGTTTGACAGCACTCGAGGCCGATCCCAACTGCACCAGTCCGCACCGATTGGACGGCGATCCGGACTACTACGGCTCGTCCGCCGGCCTGTACTGCCTTCCCGATGAGGGCTTGGGGATCATCGTGAAGGTTTACGACGACCCGGAAGCCACCTACAAGATGATCGGCGACTGGGCGGAGCTCATAGATGAGTCAAACCAGATCGTGTACTCGGGCCACTGGTTCGCGACCGGTCCGGCAGAGTCCCTGTCGGAGATGTTCGACGGATTCGAGATGGCGGGGCCATCGAGTGCGGCCCCGCCATCGCGATCGATGTCGCCATCTGAGGCCGATCTGGCACTGTGCTCGTCCATTTCGTACGGTGTGTTGACCGATGCGCTAACCGGAGCGGAGGCGTCGGAGTTGGAGCCGTACTTCGAGAGCTACCCCGGTCTGGATCAGGCCGTGGAGGGCATCGCGAGCGAAGCGTTGCAGTCTGGGTATCGCGACTACGAAGGCGACGACCTGTTGGCAGCAGCGTTTCTCACGCAGTGGGACGATTGGATCAAACAGCTCTGTGCATCGCAGTAGCGCTGGCAGCACCGGGGCGGGTCAGCGGGTGAGGGCGGCGAGTTCGGCGCGGGTGCGGGCGCCCGCCTTACGCAGCAGGTTCGAGACGTGGAACTTCACCGTGTTGTCGCTGATGCCGAGGGCGCGGGCGATGTCGCGGTTGCGGTCGCCTGCGGCAACCAGGCGCAGCACGTCGCGCTCGCGGTCGGAGAGGGCGACCGCCGCGTCGAGGTGATCGGGTTCGGCGGGCGGGTCGAGGGGAATCCGGATGTCGAGAGCCGACCCCCATCCGGGAGTCGCCGACACCGTGAGCACGCCGTCGAGCGCGCCCACCTGCTCGGCGATGGGGCGCAATGCGTCGTCGTGCGCGGTGAGCTCGCCCCGGCCGTCGTCGCGGATGCCGATGAGCAGGTTGAGGCCGTCGCAGTCCCATTGGATGCGCACCCGCCGGGCCTCGCCGCCGTCGACCAGAGCGAGCACCGTGCTGCGCGCGATCGCCCGCGCCGCTCGCGCCACCTCGCCCGGGAGGGCGCGGCCGGTGGCCGGCGGCTCAACGAACTGCACGTCGAGGCCGCCGAAGCGAACGAGCGGCTTGAGGTCGTTCTGCAGCCGCGCGAACGCGCCGACGACGGGCTCGAGAAGGTCGCTGCGCTGCTGGTCGCCCTGTTCGCGCAGGCCCACCAAGGCGTTCGTGGCCAGCTCGACGGCCAGCGCGCGGGCCGCGCGGTCGTCGAGCCGGTCGGAGCGGAGGATGGCGAGAACCGACTCGAGGGTCACCGCGTGGCGGTCGGCCTGCTCGGTCACCAGGCGGGCGTGGTCGGTGAGGTGACGGCGCGAGTCGTCCGAGAGCGGATCCGCGGCGGATGCGGTGGCGGTCATCCGGTCAACCTACCCGATCGGCGACACCTGCCCGAACGGGTGGGCGGAACCGCCCCGACGGGCGGGCGGCAGGGGCGTGCGGGGCGCGCAGGCTGAGGTGATGACCATCTCGCAGCACCATGTCGCCGGTTCGCTCAGCCTGATCGCGCGGGAGCTCGACGGCCTGGTCGCCGCGGTGACGGGCCGCCCGGCCGCTGCCGCCGGCGGCACCGACGGCACCGACGGCGTGAGCGGCCGCGCCGACGGCACCGCAATCGACGACCGCGACGACCGCGACGACCGCGACGACCGCGCCGCTCTCGCCGACCTCGCCGACCCCGACGGGCGCGACGCCCTCGACGACCTGGCCGACCTTGTCGCCGCGTCATCCCGCGTGTTCGTGCACGGCGCCGGCCGCTCGGGGCTCGCCCTGCGGATGACCGCGATGCGGCTGATGCACCTCGGCCTCACCGTGCACGTGGTGGGCGACGTGACCACGCCCGCCATCGCGGCGGACGACCTGCTGCTCACCGCGAGCGGCTCCGGCACCACGGGCAGCATCGTGCGCGCCGCCGAGACGGCCCGGCAGGCCGGCGCGAAGGTGGCCGCGTTCACCACCGAGCGCGGCTCGGAGCTCGCCCGTCTCGCCTCCGTCGTCGTGGTGGTTCCGGCCGCCGGCAAGCTCGACCGCTCGGGCGCGGCCTCGGCGCAGTATGCCGGGAGCCTGTTCGAGCAGGCGGTGGTGCTGCTCGGCGACGCGCTGTTCGACGCGCTCTGGCACCGCTCGGGCGCATCCGCCGACGAGCTCTGGCCGCGGCACGCGAACCTCGAATGACGCCCACGATCCCCTCTCCCGATCCCCTCCCGCAACAGAAGGAAAGCCCGATGAAACTGCAGTTCGCCATGGACACCGTCACCACCGAAGCCGCCCTCGAGCTGGCCGCCGCCGCGGCGCCGCACGTCGACATCCTCGAGCTCGGCACCCCGCTGATCAAAGCCGCCGGCCTCTCGGCCGTCACCGCGATCAAGGCGGCGCACCCCGACAAGATCGTCTTCGCCGACCTCAAGACCATGGATGCCGGCGAGCTCGAAGCCGACATCGCCTTCACCGCCGGGGCCGACCTGGTGACCGTGCTGGGCACCGCGGGTGACAGCACCATCGTGGGCGCCGTCAAGGCCGCCACCAAGCACGGCAAGGGAATCGTCGCCGATCTCATCGGCGTGGCCGACAAGCCGGCCCGCGCCCGCGAGGTGGTGGCGCTCGGTGTGCAGTTCGTCGAGATGCATGCCGGACTCGACGAGCAGGCCGAGGAGGGCTTTACCTTCGAGACCCTGCTTCGGGATGGCGAGGCCTCCGGTGTCGCGTTCTCGGTGGCCGGCGGCATCACCGCGTCCACCATCGCGGCGGTACAGCGGTCGGGCGCTGAGGTCGCCGTGGCGGGCAACGCCATCTACGGCGCTCCCGACGTGGGAGCGGCGGCCGCCGAGCTCCGCGCCGCCATCGTCTGACCGTTCGGGTGCCGGCGCCGGCGCCGGGCCACGCGGCTCTGACGCGGTCGAGCCGGGCGACCCCGCGCCGGCACCGAGCCGCCGGGGCCCGCGCGGCTCAGACGCGGTCGAGCCGGGCGAGCGCCTCGTCGAAGCGGGCGAGGTCGGCCGTGAGCCCCTCCGGGGGCTCGGCGCCGTGGCGGGTCAGCTCGGCGAGGTCGGCGGCGAGGTTCGTTCGCGCCCCCGTGATCGCGGCGCGCAGGGCGGCTGCGGCGACCCCCACATCGGGCCGCAGGTAGGCCGGTGCGAGCGGCGCCAGCTCTTCGAGGTCGGTCAGCGCGTCGAGGGCGAGCAGGGCGAGGTCGTCGGATGCGCGTGCCGCAGCCGACCCCGCCGATCGCACGGCGGCATCCCGTCGCTCGCCCGCCGGCTGGTGATACGCGGCGCCGAACTGCTTCGAGCGCCGCGCATCGACGTCGGCGAGCTCGAGCGCCCGCTCCCGCCGCTCCTCGGCCCGCGCCCGGATGGCGGCGACCGCCTCCGCGCGCCCTGCTACGGCGGCCCTGCCTGAACCTGCGGACCCCGCGGCACTGCCATCGGCGGCATCGCCAGCCCCGCCCCCGCCTGCCTCGCCCCCGCCCACGCGTGCGGCACCCGCGGCCCCGCCACCCTCACCCGCGCCGCCCACGCCGCCCGGAGCCCCGGTACCTTCGGCCGCCCGCATCGCGTACCCCGCCACCATCGACGTCAGCGCGCACCCCATGGCCAGCATCACGCCCGAAGCCGCCCCGCCGCCGGGATCGCCCACCGGCTCGGCCAGCCGGCGCATCCAGTCGTGCACGGTCGAACCGCCCGTGGTGGCGCCGATCTCGGGGCTCATGCGGCATCCGTTCGTCGTGGCCGTGAAAGGGAGGGATGCGGGGGTTCAGCCCCGGTCGACGAGCTCCTGGTAGTCGGGATGCGCGTCGATGAAGTGGGCCACGAACGAGCACTGCGGCACCACGGTGAGCCCACCCGAGGTGCGCACGTCGTCGAGCGCGAACTCCACCAGGCGGCCCGCGAGCCCGCCCTTGCGACGGGTGGGATCGACCTCGGTGCGCGTGAAGATGATGCGCGAGCCCTCCACCCGATAGTCGGCGAAGCCGGCCACCTCGTCGTCGAGGGCGATGGTGTAGCGGCTCTGCCGGGCTTCGTTCTTGATCGTGGTGCTCATCCGGCCCGACGATACGCCGCCCACCTTCGAACTGCCACAATTGCAGGATGCCTGTCGCCGATTCGCCGCTCGCCGACCTCGGGCCGGACTCCCGCGGCGAGGGGGTCGTCTTCCACGGCGACAACCTGGCCGTTCTGGCCGGGTTCGACGACGCCTCGTTCACACTCATCTACCTCGATCCGCCGTTCAACACCGGGCGGGCGCAGGCCAGAAGGTCGACGACCGTGAAGCGCGTGCCGGCGGCCGAGGGGCACGCTCCGGATGCGCCCGAGCCCGTCGCGCCCGCCGCCGCTCCTGCCCGGCCCGGCGTCGCCCCCGCCCCCACCGAGCCGGCCGCCGCATCCGAAACCCCCGCCCCGCGCTACGCGGGCTTCAAGGGCCAGCTCTACGAGCGCATCAAGGGCGACATCCTGAGCTACGACGACCGCTTCGACGACTACTGGGCCTTCCTGGAGCCCCGGCTCGTGGAGGCGTGGCGCCTGCTCACCGACGACGGAACCCTCTACCTCCACCTCGACTACCGCGAGGCCCACTATGCCAAGGTGCTGCTCGACGCCCTCTTCGGCCGCGAGAGCTTCTTGAACGAGATCATCTGGGCCTACGACTACGGCGCCAAGTCGAAGAACCGCTGGCCCACGAAGCACGACACGATCCTGGTGTACGTGAAGAACCCGGCCGGCTACCACTTCGACTCCGAGGCGGTCGACCGGGAGCCCTACATGGCACCGGGACTCGTCACGCCCGAGCGTGCGGCCCGGGGCAAGCTGCCCACCGACGTGTGGTGGCACACGATCGTGTCGCCCACCGGCCGCGAGAAGACGGGGTACCCCACGCAGAAGCCCGAGGGTGTGCTGCGCCGCATCGTGCAGGCGTCCAGTCGCGAGGGCGATCTCGTGCTCGACTTCTTCGCCGGCAGCGGCACCACGGGTGCGGTCGCCGCCGCCCTCGGCCGCAACTACGTGCTGGTCGACCAGAACCCCGAGGCCATCGAGGTCATCCGCCGCCGCCTCCCCGCGGCCCGGGTGGTGGCGTTCGTGCCGCCGGCGCCCTGAGCTGCCGTTCCCACGGGAGGAGAATCACGCCTTCGAGGCTATATACGGCTCGAAGGCCGCATTCTCCTCCCGAGCAGCGGGCAGTCACCCACTGGCCGGCGGGGTCAGGGGGCCCAGCCGGCGAGGTGGGCCGCCAGGTGCGGCTCGGCCGTGAAGCAGCGCAACGGGCTCGGGTGCCGCTCGGTGGCGAACTCGGCAGCATCCGGTCGCCGGGCCCGCCGACGGATGGCGCGGGTCGCCGAGACGGTGAGGCGAGTGCGCGGCCCCTCGAGAACCACCCAGCCGAGCGTGCCGACGCCCACCCGGCCGGCCGCGCGGGCGAGGTCGTCGCAGAACGCCGCGCGATCGGCGCGGGGCACCGTGAAGAGAGCCTCGCACGAGACCTGCACGCGCGGTTGGTGGGATGCGCGATCCCACTCGCTGCGCCCGATCACGCGGTCGTCGCCCAGCAGTGCGCACGTGGAGTCGTCGACGATCACCCGGGCGGTCGGCAGGGCCTCGAGCAGCAGGTCGGCGCACACGATCGTGGCGGCCGCGCCGCCCGACGGCAGGGTGATCGCGATGTCGACGGCCGCGCTCCGGATGCCGCCCCCCACCGCCCCCGGCACTCCGATGCGGTTCAGCAGGGCGAGGGCCTCGTGGTTCATCCGCTCGGTGAGCGCGGCCTCGTCGGGCTCGCGCCCGGTGATGTCGGGGCCGTTGTGCCAGGCGACGGCGGTGGGCACGTGGGCGAAGACGGCACCGTTGGTCCAGGCGCGGTGGGCCCACTCCCAGTCCTCGCCGCCGTAGTGATCGAAGGTCTCGTCGAAGCCGCCGGTGCTGTCGAAGAACGTCCGTGTGCAGGCGATCACGGCCGAGATGATGAAGCGGTAGGAGCGGTGGTCGGAGCGCAGCAGGTCGCCGCTGTCGGCGTAGGCGTCGATCAGCCACTGCGGTTCGGGAGTCTCGTGGCGGGGGCCGGCGACCTCGACCGGGGCGGGGTGGGGGTCGGGGCGGGCAGGGCCGGGTTCCGCGTCGGCGGCCCAGCCGGCGCGGGCGGCCCAGCCGGCGCGGGCGGCCCAGCCGGCGCGGGCGGGGCCGGGCTCCGCGTCGGCGGCGTCGAGGTCGGCGTGCCGGCGCCGCCCCACCACCACGGCGTCATCGCGCAGCGCGGGCAGCCGCGTGAGCTCGGCCACGTACTCCGGCTCGGGCGAGGTGTCGGCGTCGAGGAAGCAGAGCACCTCACCGTGCGCCACGGCCGCCCCGGCGTTGCGCGCGGCCGCCACGCGGAACCCGTCGTCCGGCAGCACGACGAGCCGCACCCCCGCGGGCACGGCGGGCGGATGCTCCGACCCGTCGTCGACCACGATCACCTCGAGCCGCGGGTAGGTCTGCCGCCCGAGCGCCCGCAGCGTGCGGGCGAGATCGCCCGGTTGCTCGAAGTGCACCACGACCACCGACACCAGCGGCGGGTCGGCGGTGACCAGGCCGTCGAGCGCCGTCCAGTCGTTGCCCGTCACCCGCACCTCCGCCGCGCCAGTCTCCCAGGCAGTCGACGTCCCGGCCGCCGACGCCGCGCCGGCCGTCGCCCCGTTCACCAGCGCACCTCCGCCCAGAACGCCCGGTACAGCTCCGCGACCTCGGCGGTGGTCGGCCCGAGGCGCACGTCGCCGTCGAGCCAGGTGCTCGCCGGGTCGGCCAGGGCCCGCGCGATCGCGTCGGCCAGCCCATGACCCGGAGTCAGCGTGATCGCCCCGGGGTGCAGCCGCGCCATCTCCTCCATGTACGGGCTCGCCACCACCACCGGCCGTCGCCCCGCGCTCAGCCACGACGCCAGCGACCCGGAGGCCGACACGTGCTCATGCGCGATCACCGGCACCCCGGCCCGTCGCGACCGCGCCAGCAGCTCGTCGTCGCTCAGATACCCCGTGACCTCGAACCCCACCCCCACCGCAGCCGCCAGCGCGGCGAGCTTCTCGACATCGCGGTCGTGACCATCGGATGCCCGCCCCAACGCCTCGACCTCCGGCCACCCGCCAGACGCATCGCTCCGGAGCGCTCGAGCCCCACCCACCTCGGCCGCGGCCCGGATGACCTGCTCGTGCCCCTTGCCCGGATACACGTACCCCAGCACGGCCACCGAACCCCCGGCGGCGGCACGGCCGCGCATCACAGGGTCGACCGGGGCACGCCCGTCGGCGACCGGGTCTACGGGGTCGACCGGCAACGGGATGACGGCCGCCTCCGCCGCGACCCCGCTGAACCGCCGCAGCAGCTCGACCTCGTGCCGGCTGTTGCAGACCACTCCGGATGCGGCCGCCACCACCCGCCGGTAGCAGTCCGCCCGGCGCGCCAGGCTCGCCTCCCCGTCGGAGGGCTGCGGCACGTCGTGCAGGGTGACGGTGACGGGAGCCCGCGCGGCCAGGTGCTCGAAGGCCGTCGCCGCGGCATCCGGAGTCTCGCCCCAGAGCCGATCGGTGAAGTGGGCGTGCGCCCGGGTGCCGTCGACCGGATGCCCGCCCAGCGCCCACGCCAGTCGCGCGGCGTAGAGGGTCACCCCGTGCTCGGGCTGTTCGGTGATGACGAGCCGCGGGATGGCGCCTGCCGCCGCGGGCGCGTCGGCTTCCGGCGAACCGCCCGAGGCCGGGAACGGATGCGAGCGCTGCAACGCCGTCACGACGTGAGGCCCAGCAGCCGCAGCGTCGACTCGTGGCGCGCGAGGCCGGCCGGCACCACGTCGGGGTGCTCGGCGTACCAGGCCAGGTGGGCCTCCCGCACGGCGTCGGCCGAGACGGTCTCGGCCTCCACGACCCAGTCGGCGCGCGACTCGGCGTCGAGGCCGAACGCGTCGATCACCGCCTGCTCGCGGGGTGCGTGCACCGAGTCGAGCAGTGGGCGTCCGCCGTCGGATGCGCGTGCGTCGACGCCCACCCGCTCGAAGAGGCGGTCGGCGAGAGCGATCCACACGGGGTTGCCCGGGTGGTTGACGGTGCGCATCAGCTCGAAGGAGAGCGCCGGCCCGGCCGAGGCCGCCGACGGGGACGCCGCCGACGGGGACGCCGCCGCATCCGGGGCCGCCGCCTCGAACAGGTCGGAGACGGCGATCGCCCCGTGCCGCTCCTCCCGCGACCGCAGCGCCTGCACCGACTCCGCCGCCACCGCGCGCACCCGCGCCGGGGTGAGCGCGGGCAGTCGGAGCCCCGCGGCCTCCGCGAGCACCGCGGCGTCGTGGTACGCCACGAGCGGAGGCGTGAGCGACGGATCGGACGGCGGCCGCACGATCAGATGCCGCGGATACAGCCCGGCGAACCGGATGACGGGCACGACCGCGGCCCGCGCCTCCGGCCGCATCACGGCGAGCAGCTCGCGGGTGCCGAGCGGCAGCCCGTGGTACCCGTCGCGGATGGGCTGAACCGACACCACATCGGCCCGCCCCAGCCACGCCTGCAGGTGCGGCACGTCGTCGGCCGTGAGCTCGTGCACGGGTGGCAGACGCACCGAGCGGAGCGCCTCGGCCGGCACCACGAGGCGGAGCGACTCGGCCTGGCAGTTGCCGACGGCCACCATGACCGGCTCGCCGGCGTCGACGACCTGCTCGGGCCGGGAGTAGAACTCGGCGTAGTGGGCCCGCCGCCCCTCATCTACGGCGGTACCGCCCGCGCCTGCTCCAGTAGAACTCACCCCTCCACTCTCACCCGCCGGGCCGACATCCGCTCGCCCCACCCCGAGAAGAGGCGTCAGGCCGGCGCGGGATCCCCGGCGAGTCCCGGGCGGGGGAACGCGCGATCCTTGCCACCGCGGAAGACGAGCACCACCAGCAGGATGAGTCCGGTGGCGATCACGATGACATTGCCCAGTCCGGCGATGGCGGCGAGAGGAGCCCCGGACGGGTAGATCGTCTGAAGGAAGATGCTGGGATCGGTGCTGGCGTGCAGCAGGACCGGGACGATCAGCCGGCCCGTGACCCGGTATGCCAGGTACATCAGAAGACCGAAGCAGAACGTGTAGCCGACCTGGAGGATCGTCGCCAAGGCGCCCTGACCGTCGAGGAAGTTTCCCGCGTGCAGCATCGCGAAGAGCCCCGCAGAGACCAGGGCGACAGCGATCTCAGGATGACCGGCCTTCCGCATCAGGTTCACCACGAAGCCCCGCGTCAGAACCTCTTCGGCGAAGCCGATGACGAGACCCGTCAACAGCCACGCCGCGATCACCGCCGCATCTGCGGCCGCATAGTCGAGAGTCAGGAAGCGGAGGATGTTCGTGAGCAGCACCACGACGATCGCGATCCACATCCAGCCCCGCCCCCGGATCGCCTGCCGGCCGAAGAGCTCACGCAGCCACCCGATCGACCACGCGAAGATCACCAACAGCAGACCGCCGATCAGGATCGGCAGGCCGGTGCCGACCACGACTCCCGGAGCACTCGTCGGTGCGATGTCGACGCCGGTGAGGGCGAACGACAGCAGCAGGCCGACGAGTTGGTAGAGGCCGTAGTAGACGACCACGAGGATCAGGGCCTTCCACCATCCGCCCCGTTCCCAGAATCGCTTCCACGGTGAGAGGGAGTCGCGCTCGGGCATCGGATTCCTTCCAGACATGCAGAGCCGCCCCAACCGCAACCCCTCCGGTGTACACAGCGTAGCGAAGACCCGCAGATGCGGCATCGAGGGAACCGGTGATGGCGAGAATGACGGCGTTCCGGCCCGAATCGCAATAACGTCGACAGTGATGACCCAGCACCCGAGCCTCCCCATCCGCGTCGCCAGCGTTCCGGCGAGCCATCCGTACGTCGCCTCGATCGCTCCCGATGCAGCGGTGGCGCAGATGCTCCCCGACCCGGTGGTGCCCGGCCGCCCCGCCGGCCAGTGGTGGCCGCCCGCGCTCTTCGACGCCGGGTACCTGCGCGCGAACGCCGGCGGCTTCGACCTCGTGCACGTGCATTTCGGCATGGAGTCGGTGCCCACCGATCAGCTGGTCGAGGCGCTCGCCGTGCTGCGTGAGGAGGGCCTCCCCGTGGTGTTCACCGTTCACGACCTCGAGAACCCGCAGCTGAGCGACCAGTCGGTGCACCGCGCCCAGCTCGACCTGATGATGGCCGAGGCCGACGAGCTGGTCACCCTCACCCCGGGCGCCGCCGCCCAGATCCAGGCGCGCTGGGGGCGCAGCGCCACCGTCATCCCGCATCCCCGGATGGCACGCCACCGCCCCGTGGGGGTCGCGGCGCCCTCCGGCATCCCGCGGGTGGGCGTGCATCTGCGCGACCTGCGCCCGAACATCGCCGCCGTCGAGACGGTGGGCTCGGTGATCGAGGCCGTGGCCGCTCTCACGGGCGCGGGGCGGCCGGTGCGCGCGCGCATCCGGATGGATCACGACGTGCGTGACGCCGGAGCCGCCGCCGTCGTGCAGCGGCTGGTGCGCGACGCCGACGGAGTCGCCCTCGAGCGCGGCGGGCGGCAGACGGATGCCGCCCTCGAGCAGTGGATCGCCGACCTCGACGTGGCCGTGCTGCCCTACTCTCACGGCACCCACTCGGGCTGGGCCGAGCTCTGCTACGACCTCGGCGTGACGGTGATCGACGACGGCCACGGCTTCGCGTTCGAGCAGCTGCCCGCGGGCATCGTGCGCCGCGAGCGCGGCATCGGCGCGGGCGGCGACCTCGCGGGCCCGCTCGGTGCGGCGCTCGACCTCGCCACGGCTCCCGGGACGGCTGACCGGGCACAGGAGTTGGCGCTCCGGGACGCCCATCGAGACCGGCAGAGCCGGCAGATCGCCGATGCGCACGCCGAGGTGTATCAGCGGGCCCTGCAGAACCGGTTGGAGGCGCTCGGAGGTCGCGTGGCATGATTAGGTAATGCTTACCTATGTGCCTCGCACCGAGTCGGAGCGTGACAGCCGCCCCTCGTACCGGCCGTTCCTCGCCCGGGTGGTTCGCATCCAGCAGCTGAGCCCGTGCTTCAGGCGGGTGACCTTCTCGGGGCCCGAGTTCGACTCGTTCGGCACGGCCGGCCTCGATCAGCGCATCAAGATCGTGCTGCCCCACGCCGACGGCAGCTACGGCGACTGCGGCTGGCACGACCCGGAGGTGCTCGCCGCGGGCACCTGGTACCAGCGCTGGCGCGAGCTGCCCGATGCCGAGCGCAACCCCTTCCGCACGTACACCGTGCGGGCCCTCCGCCCCGCCGAGCGCGAGCTCGACGTCGATTTCGTGGTGCACGACGCTCCGGATGCGGCCGGCCCCCACGCTCCCGGCGACCACACAGCGGCGCACTCCGCCGAGACCCCCGCCGGCGACTCCGCCGGGCACGCCGGCCCCGCCGCCGCCTGGCTCGCCCGCGCCGCGGTCGGCGACGAGCTGGTGATCGTGGGCCCCGACGACCTCAGCGCCGACTACCGCCTCGGCCTCGACTGGCACCCCGGTGAGGCGGTCGACTACCTGCTGGCCGGCGACGAGACCGCGGCACCCGCCATCTGCGCCATCCTGGAGTCGCTGCCCGCCGGCACCCGGGCGCACGCCTTCATCGAGGTGCCCTGCGCCGACGACGCCCAGCCGGTGCAGACGGCCGCCGACGGCTCCGTCACGTGGGTCGCCCGCGACCAGGGCGGAGTGCTGCAGCACGAGGTGCGGCGGTGGCTCGACAGCCACCGCGAGGCGATCGCGCCCGCGCTCTCGCCGACCGCCCAGGAGCTCGCCGAGATCGACGTCGACGTGGAGATGCTCTGGGATTCTCCCGTCGACGTGCACGGCCGGTTCTACGCCTGGCTCGCGGGGGAGTCGGCAGCCATCAAGTCGCTCCGGCGTTTGCTTGTGAGCGAGGTGGGGGTCGACCGGCGCAAGGTGGCCTTCATGGGCTACTGGCGCCAGGGCAAGGCCGAGGGGCAATGACGACGGCCGCTCCCGGAGCGGCGACCGCCCGACGGGCCCGGCAACGGCCGGCGCGCATCCTGGGCCTGGTGGCCCTGTTCGCCGGGGTGATCGTGGCGGTGGCCCTGAGTCTGCTGCTCGGGTCGCGCTCGATCGACGTGCCCGCGGTGCTCGACGCCATCGGCCGGGCCCTCACCGGTTCGGCCTCGGCCGGGCGCGACAGCACCGAGCAGATGGTGGTGCTCGACCTGCGGGTGCCC
The DNA here is from genome assembly GCF_041927335.1 of Herbiconiux liangxiaofengii. Lineage (NCBI taxonomy): Bacteria > Bacillati > Actinomycetota > Actinomycetes > Micrococcales > Microbacteriaceae > Herbiconiux > Herbiconiux liangxiaofengii. Next base: position 103,640 of record NZ_JBHFHD010000001.1, read on the forward strand.
CGCACGATCATCGGGCTGGTGGCGGGTGCCGCGCTCGGCCTCGCGGGCGCCCTGATGCAGGGTCTGACCCGCAACCCGCTGGCCGACCCCGGCCTACTGGGGGTGAACTCGGGGGCGTCGCTGGCCGTGGTGATCGGCATCTCGGTGTTCGGCGTCGCCAATCCCTCGGGCTACGTGTGGTTCGCCTTCGTGGGCGCCGCGCTCGCCGCGGTGCTGGTGTACCTCGTGGCCTCGGGCCGCAACGGACCGACGCCGCTCAGCCTCACCCTCGCGGGGGCGGCCGTCACGGCGGTGCTCACCTCGCTGATCACCCTCGTGCTGCTGCGCGATCTCGACACGCTCAGCCAGTACCGGTTCTGGTCGGTGGGATCGCTCGTGGGCCGCGACGTGTCGACCGTGCTGCCGCTGGCGCCGTTCCTCGTGCTGGGCGCGGTGCTCGCGTTGCTGCTCGGGCGGGGCCTGAACGGGTTGGCGCTCGGCGACGACGTGGCGCGAGGGCTCGGGCAGCGGGTCGGACTGACGCGCGTGGTGGCGGGGGTGGCCATCATCCTGCTCTGCGGCTCGGCCACCTCGCTGGCCGGCCCGCTCGTGTTCGTGGGGCTCGTGGTGCCGCACCTCGCCCGCCGGCTGGTGGGCGGCGACTACCGCTGGATCCTCGCCTACTCGATGCCGCTCGGTGCCATCCTGCTGGTGCTCGCCGACACCCTCGGCCGCCTCATCGCCCAGCCCGCCGAGCTCGAGGCTGGCATCGTGGTGGCGCTGGTGGGCGCGCCCGTGCTGATCGTGCTGGTGCGTCGCGACCGGGCGGTGACCCGGTGACCGGCCGCGGCATCCGCTCACCCCTGCTCGAGCAGGATCGGCGTTCGCGCCGGCGCCGCCTGGTGCTGGTGTGCGGCATCCTCGCCGCTCTGCTGGCCGTGGTGGCCGTGCTCGCGCTGATGCTCGGCGACCGTGTGGTGGCCCCGCAGAACGTGATCGCCGCAGCACTCGGCCAGGGCGACGCCGGCGATCGTTTCGTGGTGCTGGGCCTCCGGGCGCCGAGGCTCGCACTGGCGCTGGTGGTGGGCGCCGCGTTCGGGCTGGCCGGTGCGGTGTTCCAGAGCCTGCTCGGCAATCCGCTGGCCAGCCCCGACATCATCGGCATCTCGCAGGGCGCCAGTGCGGCCGCCGTGGCCGCCGTGCTGCTCGGCGGGGCGTCGGGGCTCGCGGTGTCGGGGGCGGCCTTCGCGGGCGCGCTGCTGGCGGCCGCCGCCATCCTGGTGCTGGCCGGCCGGGCGGGTCGCGCGGGAGCCGTGGGCTCTGCGGGTGCGGCCGGCAGCCGGTTCGTGCTCATCGGCATCGCCCTGGCCTTCCTCGCCCAGGCCGTGATCGGTTACCTGCTCACCCGAGCCGACGTGCGCAACGCCCAGAGCGCCCTGGTGTGGCTGGTGGGCAGCATCGGCACGGTGAAGCCCGCCGAGCTCGTCGGCAGCGCCCTCGCCGTGGCGGTGCTCGGGGTCGCGCTGGCCCTGCTCGCACCGCGGCTCCGGATGCTTCAGCTCGGCGACGAGGCCGCCACGGGTCTCGGGGTGCGCGTCAGCCGCAGCCGCCTGCTGCTGCTGCTCGTGGCCGTGGGCCTCGCCGCCACCGGCACGGCGGCCGCCGGACCGGTGGCCTTCGTGGCCTTCGTGTCGGCGCCGATCGCGCGCCGGCTGCTCGGCGGCATCGGACCCGCCCTGGTGGCCAGCGCCCTCGTGGGTGCGCTCGTGGTGGCGGCGGCCGACGTGGCAGCCCAGCACGCCGTGCCCGGGCTGCAGGTGCCCGTGGGCATCGTCACCGGCATCGTGGGGGCGCCGATCCTGCTCGCCCTGCTCGCGCGGGGCAACCGAACGAGAGGAGCCGCATGACCGCTGACGCGCATCCGGACGCCCGGCACGAACTCAAGGCCGAGGGGCTGTCGCTCGGCTACGACGGCCGTCGCGTTGTGGACGACCTCGACGTGCTGCTGCCCGACGGGCGGGTGACGGTGATCGTGGGGCCAAACGCCTGCGGCAAGTCGACCCTGCTGCGCTCGTTCGCGCGCCTGCTGCGCCCGGAGCGCGGCGTCGTGACCCTCGACGGCACGGATGTGCACCGGTACCCGAGCAAGCAGCTCGCCACGCTGCTCGGCCTGCTGCCGCAGCAGCCGGTGGCCCCCGAGGGCATCACCGTGGCCGACCTGGTGGGGCGGGGCCGGTTTCCCCGGCAGGGCCTGTTCCGGCAGTGGACGGCCGACGACGACCGCGCCGTCGAGGAGGCGCTCGCGGCCACCGACACCGCGGCCATCGCCGGCCGCCGGGTGGAGGAGCTCTCAGGCGGCCAGCGCCAGCGGGTGTGGATCGCGATGGCGCTCGCCCAGCAGACCGACGTGCTGCTGCTGGACGAGCCCACCACCTTCCTCGACGTGACCCACCAGATCGAGGTGCTCGACCTGCTGCACGAGCTCAACCGCGAGCAGGGCACCACGGTGGTGATGGTGCTGCACGACCTCAACCTGGCGGCCAGGTATGCCGACCACCTCGTGGTGATGTCGGCCGGTCGCATCGTGGCGGAGGGGGCGCCCGGCGACGTCATCACGCCCGCCATCGTGCGGTCGGCCTTCGGGCTCGAGGCGCTGGTGGTGCCCGACCCGGTGAGCGGATCGCCGATGGTGGTGCCGATGGGCCGGTTCCACGGCCGGGCCGCATCGTCTACCATGGATTAGGTAAGGCAACCCTTACACTCCCCCCCCGAGTATGACAACCCGAAACGAATCGAGAGATCACCCGTGCGCCGACGCCTGAAGCTCGCCACCCTCACCGCCTCCGCCCTGGCCGCCGCCCTGGTGCTGGCCGGATGCTCGACCGGAGCGTCGAGCGAGACCGACAGCACCGCATCCGCTGCCGCCGGCGGCGACGTCACGATCGAGCACGCCTTCGGCGAGACCACCGTGCCGGCCGGCGTGAAGAACGTGGTCACCCTCGGCTGGGGAAGCACCGACGCCGCCATCGCCGTGGGCGTGGTGCCCGTGGCCATCCCGTTCGACTCCTACGCGGGCGACGCCGACGGCGTGCTGCCCTGGGTGAAGGACGCGGTCGACGCCGCCGGGGCCACGATGCCCACCATCCTCCCCGACTCGCCCGACGAGCCGCCCTACGAGGCCATCGCCGCAGCCGATCCCGACGTCATCCTGGCCGTGTACTCGGGAATCACCGAGGAGCAGTACGAGACCCTGAGCCAGATCGCCCCCACCGTGGCCTACCCCGGTGAGGCGTGGAGCACGCCGTGGCGCGACGTGATCACCACCGTGGGCAAGGCCCTCGGCAAGTCGGAGGAGGCCGAGCAGGTGCTGGCCGGCATCGACGACGACCTCGCCGAGCAGGCGGCGGCGCACCCCGAGTTCGCGGGCAAGACCATCGCGGCCGTGGTCGACAGCGCCGGCACGTTCTACGTGTACAAGAAGGAGGACCCGCGGGTGGAGTTCATGCTCGACCTCGGCTTCGTGAGCGCACCGTCGGTCGACGAGCTCGCCAACGGCGACTCGACCTTCTTCTACACGCTCAGCTACGAGCAGCTCGACCAGCTGCAGGCCGACGTGGTGCTCGACTACGCCGACACCCAGGAGGCGGCCGACTCGTTCCTCACCGCCCCGCAGACCTCGGTCATCCCCGCGGTGAAGGCCGGGAACGTGGCGCAGCTGGTGGGCCCGCAGTACATCTCGGCCGTCTCGCCGCCCACCGCGCTGTCGTTGCCCTGGGGCCTCGAGCAGCTCGTGGACAGCCTGGCCGCCGCGGCCAAGTAGGGGCATGCTGGGTCGTACCGCTGACTAGCGGTTCTGAAAGGACGAATGCTATGAGTGCAGGCGACAAGATCGAGAACGCGGCCCAGGACCTGGCCGGCAAGGCCAAGGAGGCCTTCGGCAAGGCGACGAACGACGACTCGAAGGTGGCGGAGGGCAAGGCCGACCAGTCCAAGGCCGACCTCAAGAACGCCGGCGAGAACGTCAAGGACGCGTTCAAGCACTGATCCAGCCGAAAGGGCCCGTCTTCATCGCGAAGACGGGCCCTTTCCGCGTCCGCGGGCGCCCACGCTTGTGGCCGGGTGGCCTCGAGGCCGCGGTTCTCAGGCCGAGGCGCGGAGCACGAGCTCGGTGGGGATGATCGTGCGGAGCGGCGCCGGCTCGTTCGCGATCAGCCGCATCAGCACCTCGGCCATCGAGGCCCCCAGCTCCATCGAGGGCTGGCGGACGGTGGTGAGCGGGGGCGAGAGCGTGGGCGCGAACGAGTCGTCGTCGAAGCCCACCACCGCCACGTCGCCCGGCACCGACCGGCCGCGGTCGGCCAGCACGCGCATCGCTCCGGCGGCCATCTGGTCGTTGGCGGCGAACACGCCGTCGATGTCGGGCTCGCGGTCGAGCAGTCGCTCCATCGCCGCGCTGCCTGAGGCCTGGGTGAAGTCGCCGAACTCCACCGGGCCGGAGTGCTCGAGGGCGGAGTGCCAGCCGTTCAACCGGTCGACGCCGGCCGGCATGTCCTGCCGGCCCGCGATGGTGGCGATGCGACGGCGGCCGAGCCCCACGAGGTAGTCGGTGGCGTGCCGCGCGCTCTCGAGGTTGTCGACGTCGACGTAGTGCCGCCCCGCCAGCCCCGGGTTCAGCGGTCGGCCGCCGAACACCATCGGCAGGGCCTCACCGAGGCCCACGTAGGAGTGGTCCTCCGCGTGGTGCGACACCACGAGGGCCCCGTCGACGTTGCCGCCCTGCAGGTAGCGCCTGGTCTTCTCGGGCCGGGCCTCCGACGCGATCAGCAGGTTGAGCGTGTAGTCGGTGTCGCCGAGCGCCCGGGCCACCCCGCGCACCACGGGCGCGAAGAAGGGGTCGGCGAACACCGTCGAGGCCGACTCGGGCACGATCAGCGCGATCACGTCGGCGCGACGGCTCGCGAGCGAACGAGCCACCCGGTTCGGCACGTAGTCGAGCTCGGCGATGGCCGCGTTCACCACCCGCACGATCTCGGGGGTCACCGAGGGCGAGCCGTTCACCACGCGCGAGACGGTGGCGCGCGAGACCCCGGCGGCGGCGGCCACCATCTCGAGCGTCGGCGATCCCGTCGCGCGGCTCATCGCATCATCGTGGCAGCTCGGCGGCTTCCCGCAAAACCCCGGTGGATCCGGCGGGAGAACCGGCCGCCTGCACGGCGGCCGCGATCCGCTCGGCGTACACGAGCGCGCTGTCCTTCGGGGTGCGCACGAGCGTGTCGTAGTCCACCCGCACGATGCCGAAGCGCTTGCCGTAACCCCAGGCCCACTCGAAGTTGTCCAGCAGCGACCACACGAAGTAGCCGCGCACGTCGGCGCCGTCGGCGATCGCCTCCGCCACCGCCTGGATGTGGTCGGTGATGTACCCCGCACGGCCAGCGTCATGGATGGCGCCGTCGCCGGACACCTCGTCGTCGTAGGCGGCGCCGTTCTCCGTGACGTACAGCGCAGGCAGGCTGTCGTACTCGTGGCCGAGCCGCACCAGCAGGTGATGCAGGCCCGCCGGGTTCACCTCCCAGCCCATGCCGGTGAGCGGCAGTCCGCGCAGCGGGAACGTCACGTACTCGGCACCCACGAAGGGCGAGCCCACCGAACGGATGCCGCCCGCGACCGCGTGCGGGTCGGCCGGCACCACGTCGGGGTCGGCCGGTGCCTCGAGGGGATGCCCGCTCACCAGGTCGTCGTGGTAGTGGTTCACCCCGAGGAAGTCGATCGGCTGGGCGATGGTCTCGAGGTCGCCCGGGCGCACGAGCGCCTCGTCTCCGAAGGTGAGCCCGTAGCCGGCGAGATCGGTGCGGATGTCGGCCGGGTACTCCCCGCGCAGCAGCGGGTCGAGGAAGATGCGGTTGTTCAGGGCGTCGACCCGGCGGGCGGCCTCCACGTCGACGGGGTCGTCGGCATCCTTCGGGATGGCGTTCGTGAGGTTGAGGGTGATGCCGATCTCGAGGTCGTCGCCGTTCCGGGCGCCGAGCTCGCGCAGGCGCTGCACCGCGAGGCCGTGGGCCAGGTGCTGGTGGTGCACGGCGGCGACGGCGGCCACGGGATCCTGGCGGCCGGGGGCGTGCACGCCCGAGGCGTAGCCGAGCAGGGCCGAGCAGAAGGGCTCGTTGAACGTGGTCCAGTTCGACACCCGGTCGCCGAGGGTGCCGTGCACGATCTCGGCGTAGTCGGCGAAACGGTAGGCGGTGTCGCGGTTCGCCCAGCCGCCGCGCTCCTCGAGCGCCTGCGGCAGGTCCCAGTGGTAGAGGGTGAGCCACGGCAGCACGCCGGCTTCGAGCAGTTCGTCGACGAGCCGGGAGTAGAAGTCGAGCCCGGCGGGGTTCACTTCACGATCACCCGGGCGGATGCGGGCCCAGCTCGTCGAGAACCGGTACGACTGCAGGCCGAGTCGCTTCATCAGCGCGACATCCTCGGGCATGCGGTGGTAGTGGTCCACCGCCACGTCGGGGGTGTCGCCGTTCAGCACCGCACCGGGCACGCGCGAGAACGTGTCCCAGATGGAGGCCTCCTTGCCGTCTTCGAAGGCGGCGCCCTCGATCTGGGCGGCAGCCGTCGCCGATCCCCACAGGAATCCGGGCGGGAATGAGGTCGTCATGAAGGCACTGCTCCTTTGCTCGGTGCGCGCGCCCAGCTGGCATGAGAGCGCTCTCTAGAGCCTACAGGCCGCCTCCGCCGTAACAGAACTTCGCATTCGGGGTGTGCCTCCGGCGGGCGTGCGACCCTGAGGCATCATGACCGACCACCTCACAGCCCCGCAGCACGGATTCGCCACCCGGCAGGTGCATGCCGGAGAGGGCGCCGTCGACGGCATCAATCCGCGAGCCACCCCCATCCACCTCACGGCCGGTTTCGTGTTCGACGACTTCGACCAGGCGCGTGACCGGTTCTCGGGAGTCGACGGCGGCTTCAGCTACACGCGGCTGGCGAACCCCACCAACTCCGCCGCGGAGCGTCGCATCGCCGCGCTCGAGAGCGGAACCGAGGCGGTGCTCGTGGCCAGCGGCCAGGCGGCCGTGACGGTGGCGGTTCTCGCGCTGCTGCAGTCGGGCGATCACCTGGTGTCGGCCAACAGCATCTACGAGGGCTCGCGCGGTCTCTTCCTCGACAACCTCGGACGGCTGGGCATCGAGACCGACTTCGTGGTCGACGCGAACGACCCGCTCGCCTGGGAGCTCGCCGTGCGGCCGAACACCCGGGCCTTCTTCGTCGAGTCGATCCCCAACCCCAAGAACGATGTCGTCGACCTGTCCCTCGTGGCCGAGGTGGCGCACCGGCACGGCATCCCGCTCATCGTCGACAACACGCTGGCCACGCCCTACCTGCTGCGGCCGCTCGAACACGGTGCCGACGTGGTGGTGCACTCGGCGAGCAAGTTCCTCGCCGGGCACGGCTCCGTGCTCGGCGGCGTGGTGGTGGCCGGCGACACCTTCGACTGGAGCGTGACCGCGGCCGACGGAACCCCGGCCTTCCCCCACCTCACCGCCCCCGTGCTCTCGCTCGGCGGACGCAGCTTCGCCGAGCACTTCGGCACCGGCGCGTTCCTCGCCTACGCGCGGGACGTGGTGGCCGCGCGGTTCGGGCCCACGCCGTCGCCGCTGAACGCCTTCCTCATCCAGCAGGGCATCGAGACCCTGTCGCTTCGGGTCGACCGTCAGTCGCAGAGCGCGCTCGCGGTGGCCGAGTGGCTCGAGACCCGGCCCGAGGTCGAGAGCGTCGACTACTCGGGGCTCGCCTCGAGCTCGTACCGGGGGCTCGCCGAGCGCTACCTGCCGAACGGCCAGGGCTCCGTGTTCGCCTTCACCGTGCGGGGCGGCCTCGAGGCGGCCACCGCGTTCTACGACCGGGTGGCGCTGTTCACCCGCATGACGCACCTCGGCGACGTGCGCTCGCTCATCCTGCACCCCGCCACCACCACGCACGCCTGGCGCTCGCCGGCGCAGCTGGCCGAGGCGGGAATCCATCCGGGCCTCATCCGGCTCTCCGTCGGAGTCGAAGACCCGGCCGATCTCATCGCCGACCTCGCGCAGGCACTCGCCGCGACTGCTGCCGTCACCGAGGCTCAGGATGCGCCGAGCGAGCGGGTGCGGGCGTGAGCCGGCTGCAGCACTTCGGCTGGTTCCTCTCGCGGGGCTTCGGCCCGCACGGCTGGGGACATCCGTACTGGGAGTGGAACGACCGCTGGACGAGCCCGCAGCTCTACCAGCAGTCGGCCCGCGACCTCGAACGCGCCGGCTTCGACCTCGTGATCATCGAGGACGCTCTCTCGCTCGGCAACGCCGACACGCTCGACCTGCGCATCCGCAGCGCCTACGGCGGGCCCAAGCACGACCCGCTGCTGCTCGCCCCCTACCTCTTCGCGGCCACGGAGCACCTCGGCATCGCGCCGACGGTGAACCCGCTGGCCTACCCGCCGTACCAGGCGGCCCGGCAGTTCGCCACGCTGCAGCACCTCAGCGACTACCGCTTCGGCATCAACGTGGTCACCGACGTCGGCTCCAGCCGGCACTTCGGGGCCGCGCCACTCGCCCACGACCAGGCGTACGACCGGGCCGAGGAGTGGCTCGCCGGCATCCGGGATCTCTGGCACAGCTGGGGCACCGACGCGCTGATCGCCGACCCCGCCACCGGGCGTTTCGCCGACGGGTCGGCGCTGAACCCCGTGCGGCACCGCGGCGAGCACTTCACCTTCGACGGGCCGCTGAACGCGCTGCCCTTCCCCGAGCTCGGGCCGTCGGCCATGAGCGGCGACCCCGTGGTGGTGTCGCCCGGCGGGTCGGGCCGCGGGCTCGGGTTCGCCGGAAAGCACTCCGAGGTGCAGCTCGCGCTGGCCTCGCTCGAGCTCGAGACCGTGCGGGCGTACCGCGCGAAGGTGCTCGAGGCGGCGGCCGTTCAGGGGCGGACTGCGGCCGACATCGACATCCTGTTCGTGTTCAAGCCCGTCGTGGCCGCGAGCCGCGAGGAGGCCGATCGCATCGTCGAAGCGTCGGCGCATCCGGATGACGCGGCTCTGCAGGTGGTGGCGGCCGCCTGGTCGAGCGACCTCGAGACCGACCTCACGGCGCTCGACCTCGACCGGCCCGTCGACCCGGCGATCTTCGGCGACCACGTGTCGAAGGGCAGCATCAAGGGCCTGCTCGGCCGTTTCGAATCGTTCGCCGACGCGACCCTGCGGGAGTTGCTCACCGCGAAGGCGAGGCTCGGCCGCATCTCGACCCGCGAGGGCTACGTGGGCACGGCCGACGAGATCGCCGACTTCATCGAGGAGTTCGGCGAGGAGGCCGACAACGACGGCTTCATCTTCTCGGGCGATCTGCACCCCGTGACCGTGCACCGGATGCTCGACGAGCTCGTGCCCATCCTGCGCCGCCGCGGCATCCTGCGCTCCACCTACGGCGACGGCGGCCTGCGCGGAAACCTCCGCGACTTCTGACCCGTCGCTAGGGGCGGGGGCGTTGCACGGGGGTGGAGGCCGTGTCGGGCAGCACCAGGGAGCCCATCTGCTCGGCGGCGAGCTGGGCGCCCACCGCGGTCTCGTCGCGGCGGTCGGCCTCGGCGGCCTCGGTGTCGGCATCGGCCGCATCCGCCGCCGCGCTCTCCTCGAGCGCCGACTTCTGGCGCAGGGGGGTGGCCTTCAAGAAGAAGCTCAGCACGAAGGCCACGGCCACCACCGACAGGCACACCCAGAACACCGTCGACGTGGCGTTCGCCCACGCGTCGACGAACGGCAGGGTGAGCCGGGAGTCGGCGCCCACCAGGAACGAGGTGTCGCCGCTCAGGGCCTCGCCGAGCGAGGCCGGGTTCGTCTGCGCGTTCGCCAGCACCTGCAGGATGCCGGCGTTCGCCGGATTGCTCTGCACCGCCGGGTCGGCGGCCGCGGCCTGGGCTCCGGCGAGGATGGTGGGGTCGGTGAACGCGGCGGGCAGCGTCGCGCCGAGGCGGGAGAACAGCACCGAGAACACCACGGCGGTGCCCAGCGTTCCACCGATCGACCGGAAGAACGTGGAGCTCGACGTGGCCACACCGATGTCGCGCGGGCCGGCGGAGTTCTGCGCGGCGATGGTGAGCGTCTGCATCAACTGGCCGAGCCCGAGGCCCACCACGAGCATCCCGATCAGCACGTACCAGACCGGCTTGTCGGCCGACACGAAGGTGAGGTAGAAGAACGCCAGCACGAGCAGCCCGGTGCCGATGATGGGGAAGATGCGGTAACGGCCGGTGCGCGAGATGAGCTGGCCCGAGACGATCGAGGAGATCATCAGGCCGAGCACCATCGGGATCATCAGCAGGCCGGCCTCGGTGGGTGTGGCGCCGGTGGCGATCTGCAGGTAGTTCGGGATGGTCATCATGGCGCCGAACATGCCGAAGCCCACGAGCACGCCGAGGATGGTGGCCATCGAGAACGTCGACGACTTGAACAACTTCAGCGGGATGATCGCGTCGTCGCCCATGCGGCGCTCGACCACGATGAACAGGATGAGGCCGAGCGGCGCCAGCACGTAGCAGAGGATGGAGCCCCACGAGCCCCAGCCCCACTCGCGGCCCTGCTCGGCCACCAGCAGGATCGGCACGACCGTGAGGATGACGGCGGCCACGCCCCACCAGTCGATGCGCACGGAGCGCTTGGTGTGCGGGATGTGCAGGAACAGCAGCACGATCACCATCGCGACGGCGCCGATGGGAAGGTTGATCAGGAAGATCCAGCGCCAGCCGGTGATGCCGAGGATCTCGGGAGCGCCCGAGAGCAGGCCGCCGAGCAGTGGGCCGATGACACTGGAGATGCCGAAGGTGGCGAGGAAGTAGCCCTGGTACTTGGCGCGCTCGCGGGGGGCGAGGATGTCGCCCATCACTGTGAGGGCGAGCGACATCAGGCCGCCGGCGCCGAGGCCCTGGATGGCGCGGAACACCGCGAGCTCGTACATGTTCGTGGCGATGCCGGCGAGCAGCGAACCCACCAGGAAGATCGCGATGGCGATGATGTAGAGCGGTCGCCGGCCGAAGATGTCGGAGAGCTTGCCGTAGAGCGGGGTGGAGATGGTCGACAGGATGAGGTAGCCGGTCGTCACCCAGGCCTGCAGGCTGATGCCGTCGAGGTCGTCGCCGATCGTGCGCATCGAGGTGCCCACGATGGTCTGGTCGAGCGAGGCCAGGAACATGCCCGCCATCAGGCCGAAGATGATGAAGAGGATCTGGCGGTGGGTCATCCGGCCGCCGGATTCGGCGAAGGCCGCCTGGCGGGCGTCGGCCTTCACCTGGCGGGAAGAGGGGGTGGATTCTGCGTTGTCGGCGCGAGACATGGGCGTCCTCGGAATGAAGAGAAGGCGGATTCACGCAGAAACTTGCGCGGACTGCAAAGTTACACCCTCTGCACCCCGTAGCCAACCCGCCTGCCTCACCGGCGACATCCTGCCGGATTGCGAGCCGACGGTGGGTGCGAGACTCCTCCGGCGTCAGTTCGGCAAAATACTGCCGGAATGGTACGGGCCGGCCGGCGGTCGGCCCTGCTCGACCAGTCCGATCTCGCCGAGCTGGCGGGTGTCTCCGAACGAACCCTCCGAGACATCGAGCGCGGTCGCGGCAACCCCGGGATCGCAGCGGTGCTGGCCGTGCTGCACGTGCTCGGCCAGCACCTCGAGGTGCGCGGATGACGGCTCTGACCAACCTCCGTTTCGTCGCCGGCGCCGGCGCCGACGTCTACCGGGCCGGGGAGCTCGCGGCCCGACTGGAGCGGGTGCGGGGGACGGGCATCCGTTTCAGCTTCGCCGGACTCCTCCCCGAGGGGCGGCGGCTCACCGTGCTGCGCAGTGCTCTGAAGACCAGCCTCGACGATGAGCTCACGCTGCTGCTGGCCGTCGGCGCCGATCTACCCGGCGATGTGCAGGTGGTTCCCCGGGGCGAGGAGCCGCTGGAGCCGCCGTCGGGCGTCGAGGGTGACCTCGGCGAGCAGGAGTTCTCCGCGTTGATCGACGAGATCGATCGCCACGGACTCCCCGGTGGCGCTGCGGGTGCCGGTGTCGGAGGGCGCCGTCGTGACCGATCGGGGAGGGGCCGAGGGCCTCCTGGTGCGGCGATTCGACCGGGAGCCGGGAGCGAACGGATGGCAGCGGCTGCCGCTCGAGGACGCGACCCAGGTGCTCGGCCCTCCTCCCGCCGACAAGTACCGAATCGACGCCGCGGAAGCAGTTCTCGGTCTCGCCGGGCTCTGTGTTGCGCCCCTGGTGGCCGTGCGCAATCTCTACCTGCAGTTCGTCTTCGCCTGGCTGACGGGCAACGGCGACCTGCACGGCAAGAACGTGTCTGTGCTCGGCGACCGGAACGGCCGGTACTCCGTCGCACCGATCTACGACGTGCCCTGCACCCTCCTGTACGGAGACGACAGTCTCGCCTTGCCCGTCGCTGGGCGCACGCGCGGCCTGCGGCTGCGGCACTGGGACGAGTTCGCCGAGTCCATCGGCCTGCCGCGTCGGTCGGCCCGGTCGGCGAACGCACTGGCTCTCACGGTGAGCGGCGCCGTCGACCTGGCCCGCCTGCCCTTCGAGGGGTCACCGCTCCGGGGAACGCAACGGGAGCTGGGCTTTCGCCGGGCTGCCCTGAGCGACGAGTGAACGGTCGGGTCAGCCGCCGAAGAGCTTGCCGAAGAAGCCCTTCTTCTGGGGCTGCCAGCCGGCCTGCTCGAGCGCCGCGATGAGGGGCTGCTTGATCTCGTCGGTCGAGAACGAGTAGCCGTACGTGTTGCCCTCCTCCGAGCCCTGGCGGTCGGTGGTCTTCGCCGCCGAGCCCACGCCGAACGAGAAGCTCTTGCGCGTCTCGCGGCCCTTGAACGTGTCGGTGGAGCCGCCGATGCTGAAGCCGCCCCCGCCGGTGCTCCGGATGCCCGACTCACGTCGGGTGTCGGTCTCGTCGAACGACCACTCCGCTTCGGCCGGGTCGAGCGTGACCCGGAGCTCGTAGGAGGCGTCGATGGTGCCGGCCGCGGTGAGCGCCGCCCACTTCACGTCGGCGTACTTCCACACGGCCTGGATGCCGTAGGGCGCCGCCTGGTAGACGAAGGGCAGTTCGTCGCTGTTGAGCGCGAGCACGCGCGCCTGGGCCTGGTCGAAGGTCTCTGCCATGACTGAAACCTACGCCTCGCTCGTGGCAGAGTCCTGGATCGCGCGGAGCTCGCCCCAGATGTCGGTGGCCTGCACGCCGGTGGCGGTGACCGTGATCTGCACCAGGTCGGTGACCGGGCCGTTCTCGACCACGGCGATGCGCACGCCCTGCATCAGGGTGCCCACCCGCTCGTCGGGGTAGCTGAACTCGATGCGGTAGCCGGGGCGGCCGAGCACCTCGAGCTCCTCGCGACCGAGTTCGGCCACACCGGGGATCGCTTCGACACGGGCGATCACGGCGTCGATCGCCGTCTGGAGCGCGTAGTCGGAGCCGAAGCGGGTGATGGCCACCACGGCGTTGGGGCGGAAGTCTCCGGCCTCGACGGTCTTACCGGCCGCCAGCACGGCGCCCGACACCGACAGGGCGCGCCAGTCGTCGGGAACGGTGAGGGTCACGGTGGGGAACGCCGGGGCGGCGTCGCCGGGGAAGGTCAGGGTGTGAGTCATGGGTCCAGCCTTTCAGAAGTGGGGACGGGGTCAGAAGCCGAAGATGCTGCCGACGGATTCGATGGCATCCTTCGGGCTGAAGGAGATCTCGAACTCGACGCCCGCTCCGATGCCGAGGGAGGCACCGACGTCGAAGCCCATGCTGATCTCGTCCATCGAGATGTTGGCGTCGACATTGGCGTGCGCACCTACACCCGCGTACACGTCGGCACCGCCGCCGACGGTGACGCCGGCCGCCGAGACATCTCCTTCGACTCCGGCTTTCGCGCCGGCGAAGCCGTCGAAACCGGCGTTGGCACCGATGCCGTCGGGGCCGACGGTGACGCCGGCCTGGGCGTTGGCTTCGGCCCCGGCCATGGCGGAGGCGCTGCCGGAGGCGGTGGCGGCGCCGTCGAGCACCGAGACGGAGCCGTCGGCGCTGGCTTCAGCGCCCACCATCGCTCCGGCGGAGGCGTTGGCGTGCGCGCCGTCGATGCCGATGCCGGCGCCAGCCTCGGCGTTGGTGTCGACGCCCACGAAGGCTTCGGCGTTGCCCTCACCCGAGACGGTGCCGTTGTCGAACTCGCCGTGCGACTCGGCGCCGGCACCCCACTGCCAGGCGGCGTTGGCCTTGGACTCGGTTCCGGTGAGAGTGGTGTCGGTGGAGGTCGAGGTCTCACCGCTCGCCTCGAAGCCGTGGGAATCGCTGGACGAGCTGCTGGAGCCGCCGCCGGAACCGGAGCCCCCTGAACCGGAGCCTCCTCCCGAACCCGACCCGCCGCCCGACCCCGAGCCGCCGCCCGAGCCCGAGCCGCCCGATCCGGACCCGCCGGCGCCCCCGCCGCCTCCGGCCCCGGCACCCGCACCGCCACCGATCGAGTCGGTCGACGCCGCGTTCTGCTCGTCGGCGTTCTTCGCCAGATCACTGCTCCCCGCGGTCAGCGCCGCGACGGCCGCTTTGAGCTGCGCCGTGTGCGTCGAGTTCCAGTCCGAGCGGAAGGTTGAGGCATCCGGGCCCTGCCAGGCCTGGGTCTGGTTCACACTCGACGTGAGAGTGGAATTGACCGTGTTGAGATTGTCGGCGGCCGCGTCGAACTGCTTGGCGAGTTTTCGCAACTCGTCGACGTCGGCGCCGTAGAAACCACCAGGCATGACACCCTCTCAGCGTGTGTGGGCCATAAAGGCGTTGGAATGAACGGGCAGAGAAAAGGCGGGGGCCCGAAGACCCCCGCCCGATCGAACGCTATGCGTTCGAGGTCGACTCCTGGTCGGAAGCGTTCTTCGACGCCTTCTGCGACGCGTCCTCGAGAGCGGTGATGACCTGCTTCAGCGCGGCGGTGTGCGTGGTGTTCCACTCGTTGCGGAAGCCCTCCGCATCCGGACCGGTCCACTGCACGCTCTGCAGCGCGCTGGTGAGCGTGGTCAGGATCTGCTGAACCTGCTGCGACTGCGTGTTGAGCTGCTTGCTGAGCCCACGAACCTGCTCGACATCGAGACCCCAAACGGCCATGATTCTCTCCTTCATCTCCGCGGCCCGGACTGTCCGGATCCGCTACTTCCTGTGAGTGCTTCTCACAAGGAAGACATTATTGACACCTGTCGCATTCTGCGATGGGGAGAACTCCCCATCAGTCGTCGCGGGTGGCCACCTGCACCTTCGTGGCCCGCCCGCCCTGCACATAGAATCCCCGGCCAGGCGGCAGATCCGAGCGCTTGAACCGGCCGAGCGACGTGCCGAGAAGAGAGTCTCCGTCGAGCTCCCCGGGCACCAGCAGCAGCCCCCGTTTGGAGTTCTTGAACGATCCGCCGAGGGTCCAGGCCGCCGACCAGGTCGACGACTCGCTCTCGCCGATCACGAACACGTCCTCGCGCAGCGCCCGTTTCACGAGACGGTCGACGTCGGCCTCGGCCGGCCCGCCGTTGAGCTCGCCCACGTTCTCGACGAACACTGCGAACTGGGTGGGCTTCAGCGTCTCGGCGTCGAGCTGCTTCGTCACGTCGTCGGCGAAGGCCGCGATCTGGGTGGGGTCGTTCAGCGAGATGCTCCAGAGCGGCAGCGGCGTGAGGCTCGTCTTCCGCGGCGAGATGTGCACGAGCCGGATGCCCGGGTCGGCCCGTCTGAGCGCCGTCGCGATGGTGGCGAGCGCGGTCGAGCGCCCGCTGCCGGCGGTTCCGGCCACGAGCATCGCCCCGGTCGGCGCGAAGCCGAGCGGACCGAGCGTGTCGTCGCGCACCCCGAGCACGGGCTGCCCGCCGGCGATCGCCGGAAGGGTGCTGAGCGGGATGGCGTCGCCCAGTGTGCGGATGGCCTGGGCCTCCGCCACGCCCTGCCGGCGCATGGCCTCGGCGAGCTTGGAGATCTCGCGCGACTGGATGGCGACGTTCGAATCCGCGCCGAGCACCGCCATCTGCACCTCGTTGCCGTCCATCACCCCACGGCCGGGCGGTGAGATCGCGCTCAGCGTGTCTTTCGGCGCGCCGAGCAGCGCGTAGTCGTCCTCGTTCGCCATGCGCAGCACGAGCCGGCGCTGGATGGTGGAGCCGAGCGACGCCGGCACGGAGTTCGGCCGGTCGCCGGCCACCACGATGTGCACGCCCACCTGGCGGCCGTCGGTGGCGATCTGCGAGAACGTGGTGAACCAGGCGGAGTGTCCGCCGAACTCGTACTGGTCGCGGAACGCGCCGATGCCGTCGACGAGCACCAGGATGCGCGGCTCGGCCGGTGCGTCGGCGATGCGGCGGTACTCGCCGATCGAGCCGGCCCGCACGGCCGAGTACCGCACCGAGCGGTCGTCGACCAGGTCGCGGAGCATGCGCAGCAGGCGGATCACCCGCTCCTCGTCGTCGCCCGAGATGATGGCGCCCACGTGCGGCAGCTCCTCGAGCATCGTGAGCCCGCTGGACCCGAAGTCGAGCCCGTACACGTGCACCGGTCCGCCGCGCGGGGTGACGGCGGCCGACACCGCGATGGTGCGGAGCGTGGCGCTCTTGCCGGAGCCTCCGGTGCCGATCACGGCCATGTTGCCGTCGCGGTCGGGCTCGTAGAACACCGTCGGCTGGCTCTGCGAGGCCGGGTCGTCGATCACGCCGAGCAGCAGGCGCTCGTCGGTGCGCGGGTTGGGCAGCAGCGAGAAGTCGTACACGGCGGCCAGCTCGTCGAGCCAGGGCTTCCGCGGTTCGGGGATGCCGGCCATCGTCGACGCGTGACGGATGCTCGTGACCAGCCGGGCGATGTCGTTCGGCCCGTGCTCCACCGACTCGGGGGTCTCCTCGGGTTCGGGCAGCTCCCACGCCGATCCGCCGCCGAAGTCCATCTCCACCAGGTCGATCCGGGGGCGCTGCGGGATGTTCGTGGTCCAGCCGCCGGCGTAGCCGGTCTGGAAGGAGGCGATCCGGCCGGGCCCGGTCTTGGCCGCACCGCGGCCGGGGATGGACTGGTCGAAGTAGGCGGCCATCGGGTCGCCCAGGATGTCGCTGGAATCGTCGGCGTCGGCCATCCGGAGCGCGATGCGCAGGTTGGTGTTGGCGCGCAGGTTGTCTTTGATGACGCCGGCGGGGCGCTGGGTGGCGAGGATGAGGTGGAGCCCGAGGCTCCGGCCCCGCTGCGCCACGTCGACGACGCCGTCGACGAACTCGGGCACCTCGTTCACCAGGGCGGCGAACTCGTCGACCACGATCAGCAGGCTCGGCGGGGTGTCGGGGTCGCCCGTCTTCTCCAGCGACACGAGGTCTTTGGCCTTCTTGCGGTTGAGCAGGTGCTCGCGGTACCGCAGTTCCGCGCGGAGCGAGGTGAGCGCCCGGCGCACGAGGTGCGGCGACAGGTCGGTGACCAGGCCCACGGTGTGCGGCAGGCCCACGCAGTCGGCGAACGCCGCGCCGCCCTTGTAGTCGACGAAGAGGAAGGTGGCCCGGTCGGGGCTGTGCGCGGCGGCCATGCCGAGCACCCACGACTGCAGGAACTCCGACTTGCCGGCACCGGTGGTGCCGCCGACGAGGGCGTGCGGGCCCTGGTTGCGGATGTCGAGGTAGAACGGCTCGGTGCCGGAGTGGCCCACCAGGGCCCGCAGCGAACCGGCCTGCTTGCGGCGCACGGGCGGCGAGCCGTCGCGCAGCGCGATGGAGTTGCTCTCGCGCCAGCGGTCGATCACGGCCTCGGGCTCGTCGGCCAGTTCGGTGCCCACGAGGCTGAGGTACGACACCTGGCGGGGCAGGTCGGAGTCGTCGTCGACGGGCGTGCCCACGTCGATCACCGGTGCGAGCTGGCGGGCCAGCCGGTGCGCGGTCTCGGCGTCGACCGTCTCGCACTCGAGCGGGAAGGTGTGCTCGCCGAGGCGCACCTGGCCGGCGGTGGCGCCGGCGGCATCCTGATCGACGCTCACGAAGCTGCGGCAGGCGGCCGGCAGCTGGGCGATGGAGGGTGCCGACCACACCACGTGCACGTTGGCGTCGGCGCCGCGCTCCACCAGGCGGGTGAGGCGGCCGCGGTCCAGCGGGGCGTCGTCCTCGATCACCACGAGCACCGACGGGGTGATCGGATGGTCGAGCTCGTCGCCGTCGCCCTTGCCGCTGGTGTCGATCGGGCCGCGGGGCCTCGGGGCGCCGGCCGTGCGCGCGTCGATGAGCTCCTCGATGCGCGCCAGAAGGGATGCGCCGGAGCCGGGGTTGTCGGCCAGGTGGTCGCCGGCGAGAGGGCTGTGCGGCGAGCTGGTGTGAGGCAGCCACTCCAGCCACTCCCAGGTGCTGCGCGAGGTGGGCGACACCACGGCGCACACCACGAGCTCGGCGGGGGAGTGCAGTCCCACCAGCTGGGTCAGGATGCCGCGGGCCACGCCCTGCCGGAGCTCGGCCGGTCCGGCCACCCCGAGTGCACCGGCCCGGCGGAACTCCACCACGATGGGCACCCCGTCGATGCGCGAGAAGCGATCGGCGGTCTCCTCGACCTGGGCGTAGTACTCGGGCAGGGCGTCGTTCTCGTTCGGGGTGGTGACCTTGTCGCGGCTCGGCGCTGTGCCGAGGCCCAGGCGGGCGGAGAGGAAGGCGGTGTGCTCGGGCCGGTTCGTCCACATCAGCTGGCCGAGGCGCTGCACGGCGTCGATCGTGGCCGCGACCGCCGGGGCCTCGGTGAGCCGCACCGCCCGCTGCACCCGTTGCTTCTCGTGCATCGAGGCGACGAACGCCTCGAGCGACTCGTTGAACTGCTTGATGGCCGCCTTCAGCTGCGCCCTGGTCTGCAGCTTGTGGTCGAGCCAGGTGCCGATCATCAGGATGGGGCTGAGCGCGATGAACACCAGGCTGAGCGCGTTGCCCGTGGCGGCGAACAGGATGGGGCCCATGATCAGCGGCGCGATCAACGCCACCAGGGGGAACCGCAACGACTGCGGCTGCTTGGGCGGCGTGGGCGCCGGGAACTCCGAGCCGGGGTACCGCGCCACCACGCGCGGCGAGCGGTTGAACTCGATCACGGGAGTGGACGGCGCCGCGCCGCCGAGGCGCTGCAGCGGCACCACGCAGATGGCGGTGTCGCCGAGCACCACCACGTCGGCCGAGGAGAGCGTGGTGCGCGAGACCTGCTCGCCGCCCATCAGCAGGCCGTTCGCCGACTTCATGTCGATGATCTCGACCTGCTCGCCGATGTTGATGCGCGCGTGCCGCTTCGAGATCAGTCCGTCGTTCAGGCGCACGTCGATGCCGCGTTCGCGGCCGATGTAGCTCGAGCCGAACGGGAGCGAGAACTCTGCCCCCGCATCCGGCCCGCTCAGCACCCGCAGGGTGGCGGCCGCCGGCCCGTGGTGGCCCGTGCTGAAGCCCTCGCTGCTGCGCACGAGGTCGAGCACCGAACCGGAGCGCACACCGGCCTCGATGAGGTTCGACGAGGGGTCGACGACCCGTTGCTCGCCCGTCGTACCGGTGACCTGCAGCGTGAGACCCTCCGGCAGCTGCGCCCGCTGGTACTCGCTCAGCTGCGGGTCGGCGAGGTGGATGGCCTCGGCGATGTCGCCCACGCTGGCCGTGGCGTCGGCCGTGATCTGCAGATTGCTCGCGGCGCCGCCGGGGCGTCGCAGGGTGGCCTTGATGCGCATCCGGAGCTACCGGGCCTTTCTCGGGGAGGTGGTGAGTCGGATGCCGGTGATCACCGGTCGTCGCCGTCGTCGTGCGGGTCGTCGAGCAGGGGCAGGTCGGCCTTGGTCACCAGGCGCGAGAGCACCGCGTACTCCACCAGGCGGGCCCGGCGGTTGGTGGCCAGGGCGCCGACTCCACCGCGCAGGCCCTCGACCCCGGTGCGGCTGAGCTTGTCGCACACGTTGTCGAGCTTGCGGTTGAAGCGGCTGAGGGCCCAGCCGAGCCGGTCCGACGCCACCTGCGACGACGGGATCTCGCTGGTGCCGGTGCCCTCGCGCTTCAACATGGGCTCGGCGAGAGCCAGGATGAGCAGTTTCTGCGAGGCGGTGAAGGTGACGGCCCCGACCGTGGTGGCGCCGCTGCCGTCGGGCACGGGGGTGGCGTCGAAGAACGTGGGGGCGGTGGTGTGCACCGTGAACTCGTAACTGGTGGGGCCGGCCGTGAACACCACGGTGGTGAGGCCGAACACGATGGGCATGCGGGCGCCGGGCGCGAGCCAGGCCTGCATGGTGCGCGAGGCGTCGGAGACGGTGGCCGACAGCCGCGAGCCCACATTCGACAGCCACCACATGCCGTCGACGTTCGCGATCTGCAGGAACCGTCGGTGCAGGTACTGGTTGTCATCGATGTCGAGGTCGGCCTCGCGCCCGATCTCGAAAGGCTTCACCGGGTCGAGGGGGAACCACTCGCCGCAGAACTCCACGCTCGCGTCGGAGCGGTGCACGGGCGCACCCGGGTTCGGAGGAGGGCTGGTGGTCTCGTCGATGCTCATAGGGCTTCCGGTGGAGGTCTGGGGGCCGGGGTCGCCGGCGCCCGGGGATGGCGGTTCGGTGTTCCCGGTCATGGCGCGCACGTCGCCGCCGGGTCGGAGCCGCGCCCGTCGGCGCGCACGAGGTACACCTGGATGCACACGTCGGCCTCGGCGTCGGCCGGCAGGGTGATGGTGGGCTGCTCCACCCGCTGGGCCTGCTCGGGCTGGCCCGCGATGGTGCGCGACCAGCGGTAGCTGTCGCCGGGCTGCGGGTCGGGGTTGGTCCAGGTGAACACGACGCCGGCGGCCGAGGTGGTGGCGGCGAGGCCCGTGGGGGCCGGAACCGTGGCGTTGTCGATCTGCACGTTGTCGACGGGCGAGTCGGTCTCCTGGGTGGCCTGCTCGGCGGGGCTGCCGGCGCCGCCGTTCAGCACGAACACGAGGGCGCCGACGCCGATCAGCAGCACCAGGGCGATCGAGCCGATGATGTAGGGCAGCTTGCTGCGCCGGTGCTCGGTGGCGGGGGCATCGGCGCCGGGCGCGGTCAGGGCGCGGTGCAGCGTCTCGTCGAGGTCGTCTCCGACCGGCACCGAGATGCTGCCGGGCACCGGGCCGGGGCGCACGCCCCCCGGCGCGCGGTTGCGCAGCTGGGTGCGCTCCTCGGCGGGTGCGGCGGGGGCGGCGGGTGCGGCGGGGGCACCGAAGGCGCCGGGGGCGGGCGGGGCGCCGGCTCCGGATGCGCGCGACCCCGCGACGCCGCCGGCCGGGCCGGGCCGGGCCGGTGTCCGGGTGGGAGCCGGGGAGTACGCCGCCGGAGGCCGCCCCGTGGGCGTCGCGGGTGCCGTACTCGCGGGTGCGCGGGGCGTGCCGCGCCGGCCGGTCACCGGTGCGGTGGGGTCGATGGTGACGATCCCGCGGATGCGGGTGTTGCCGTCGTCTTCCTCTTCGAAGTCGTCGGTGGGCAGCTGGTCGTCGAGCACGTCGGCCGGGGTGACCGACATCGCGAGCTCCAGCTGCACCTTCTGCAGCGCCCGGGCGAACTCCAGCGCCGAGCCGTAACGGGCGTCTTCGCGCTTGGCCATGGCCGTCGCGAGCACCTCTTCGAGCGAGGGCGGAACATCCGCCCGGCCCGTGGTGGTGAGCGGCGACGACTGGATGCGGGCGATCAGGTCGAGCCCGGAGTTCGCGCCGCCCGGCACCTCGAACGGGGAGCGGCCCGCCAGGATGGTGTAGACCGTCGCGCCGAGCGAGTAGATGTCGGCCGCGGTGCCGCTCTGCGGCGACGCGCCGAACACCTCCGGCGGCGACCACGGGATCGACATGCCGACCGACTCCTGCTCGCCGCCGCCCACCAGGGCCACCGAGATGCCGAAGTCGGTGAGCGCCGGGCGGTTGTATTCCGTCACGAGAATGTTCGCCGGCTTGATGTCGCGGTGCAGGATGCCTGCACGGTGCGAGGTCTCCACCGCACCGGCCACCTGCACGCCGATGCGCAGCGCCTCGGCCACGCTGATCTTCTCGCGCCGGTACCGCGCGCCGAGGTTCGGCTTCGGGCAGTACTCCATGGCGAGGTAGGGCCGGCCGTCGCCGGCGATGTCGGCCTGGTAGATGGTGACGATCGAGGGATGCGTCGACAGCTGCGCCATCAGGTTCGCCTCGGCGTCGAAGCTCTCGTGCGCGCCTTCGGTGAGTGCCTCCGCCAGCAGCACCTTGATGGCCACCCGGCGGCGCGGCATCCGCTGCTCGTAGAGGAAGACGTCGGCGAAGCCGCCCGAGCCCAGCAGCTCGACGTAGCTGAAGCCCGGGATCTCGGGCGGTGCCGAGGGTGGCCGGCGCGCGCTCACGGAATCTCCTCGAACACCACGTTGATGCCCTCGCCCAGGTCGATCACGTCGCCCGAGAGCACGAGCTCGGGTTCGTTCGGGCCGAGGCGCTTGGGCGGCGAACCGTCTCGGTGCAGCACCGAGCCGTTGGTGGTGGCCAGGTCGACCGCCAGCACGTGCCGGCCCTCGAGGCGGATCTCGAGGTGGTTGCGCGAGATGTCCTGCTCGGGGCTGGCCACGGCCACGAGAATCGGAACGGCATCGGCCTGCACCCGGTTGGCGCGGGGCCGGCGGCCGATGATCACCGGGCGGTCGAGCGGGTAGCTCTCGCCGGTGGAGAGCACGATGCGGCCGAGAGCACCGGCGGGCAGCTCGGCGGCGGGCGCCGCGTCGGCCAGGCGACGCATGGCCTCGAGCTCGGAGACCGTGACGGTGAGTCCGTCGTGGTCGTCGTCGGCCCGGGCACTGCCGGGGGCGGGGGAGACGGTTCCGGATGCCGGTGAGCCGGCGACGGGTGGGCTTCCGAGGGCGGGCGCGCCGGTGGGCGGGGCGAAGCCGGCCGAGGGCTCGGGCTCGGGCGGACGCACCGGAGGCACCGTGACCCCCGAGAAGCCCGCACTGCCGGAGGCGGCACCCATGGTGCCGAACCCGGGCACGCTGTCGATCAGCCCGGAGCTCGCCACGGGCGGCACGGCAGGCGCGGGCGCCGGCGCCGGTGCCGGTGCTGCGGGCGTGGGGTTCTGGGCCGCGGGGCTCTGAGCTGCGGCGGCCGGTGCTGCGGGCGCCGGCGAGGTCGTGGGAGCTGCGTCGTCGTGCTCGTCCTCGTCGTCGAGCTCGCGCACGGCGGCGTCTTCCACCGACTTCACGACGGTGGCGCCCCAGAGGTGGTCGTACGCGTCGTCGGGCAGCTCGGTGCGGGTGCTCTCGACCTCCTCGTGCAGCTCCTCGCCCCCGCCACTCGTCCCATCGTCGTGCACGACGGTGAGCTCCGACGCCGCCGCCTCGGGCTCAACCACGGCCGCGGGCGCGGACGCGGGCTCGGCACCCCCGCCACTCGTCCCATTTCCCGCGTTCTCGGCCGAATCCGCGGGATTCGGGACGAGTCGCGGGGGGTGGGGAGGGGTGGCTGCGGGGGTGCGGGTGGCCTCGACGGTGGCTGCGGCGGCGAGGGTGGCCGTGAGGGTCGAGCAGAGCACGATGCCGTTGGCGATGCCGAAGCCCTCGGCACCCGGCTGCTCCGGGGTGCGGAAGACCAGGGCGTCGGCCGCCTGAACCACCCGTTCGCTCCACGTGGTGACGTCGGCTCCCGAGACCACGACCGGCGCGCCGCCGGTCGCATCCGTTCGCCGTTCGTCGATCTCGATCTCGAGGTCGCCGCGCACCGCCACCCGGATGCCGCCGCCGTCGAAGGTGGCCACCGCGAACGGCGGCAGGGCGCTGAGCCCCGTGCCGAACGCCCCGGCCAGCGACTCCAGCACGGCACCGAGGCCGTCGCCGCCGTCGAGCGCGCGCCAGACCCGGTCGAGGACCTCGGGGCCGACGTCCGACGGCAGCACCGCGACCCCGCGCGGCGACACGACGCCGCGCCAGGTGCCCGGGGTGTAGACGATCTCGCTCATGTCAGTTCCTTCCGCCCACTTCGACCGGAGGCCGGGGGATGGTGTCTTCGCCATGGGGATCGCCGTGGCCACGGTCGTCGACGCCGCCCGCGGCCCGCGCCTCGGCGTCGGCGCGGCTCCAGGCGTCGATCACCACGGCGGTGAGGTTGTCGCGGCCGCCGCGCAGCAGGCCCTCGTGCACGAGGCGGGTCGCGGCCTCCTGGGCCGACTGCTCCTCGATCAGCACGTGGGCGATGAGCTCGTCGTCGAGCTCGCCCGAGATGCCGTCGGAGCAGATCAGCATGCGGTCGCCCGACTCCACCGGCACCAGCCAGTAGTCGGCCTGGTAGGGGCCACCGGCCCCGAGCGCCCGGGTGATCACGTTGCGATCCGGATGACTGGCCGCCGCCGCGCGGTCGAGCTCGCCGCCGTCCAGCAGCTCCTGCACCACCGAGTGGTCGACGCTGATCTGCTCGAGCTCGCCACCGGTGAGCCGGTAGGTGCGCGAGTCGCCGAGGTTGAACACGAGCCAGTGGGCGCGGCCGTCGCTCTCGGCCACGGCGACGCCCGACACCGTGGTGCCCGCGCGGCGGAGTCCGGTCGACACGATGGCGGCGATGGCCTCGTGGGCGCGGTCGAACGCGAGCCGGATGTCGGCGGCGTCGATGCTGCGCTCGCTGGTGAGAGCCGTGAACGCGTCGACCGCCAGGGCGCTCGCCACCTCGCCCGCCTCGTGACCGCCCATGCCGTCGGCCACCAGGAAGACCGGCTCGGCGGCGAGGAACGCGTCCTCGTTGGCGCGCCGGCGCAGGCCCGTGTGGGTGGCGGTGCCCACGTGCAGCACGAGCTCGTCGCGCTCGACGCCCGACGTGCCCGAAGCGCCCACTCCGTCGCTCATGCCGACCCCTCCACCTGCAGCACCCGCGTGCCCACCCGGATGCGGTCGCCCGGCCGCACGGTGATGCGCTCGCCCGGGTCGAGCACGTACTCCACGCCGTCGGCCCGCACGATGGCGCTGCCGTTGGTCGAGCCGCGATCGCTCACCCACACGCCGTCGGGCTCCACGCCGAACTCGAGGTGCGTCTTCGACACGGAGAGGGTGTCGCCCTGCAGTGCGATCAGCAGATCGGAGCCGTCGCCGCCCGGTGCCACCGGGTCGCGACCGAGAACGCCGTGACGCGTGATCGGCACCACCTCGCCCGAGTCGAGCCGGAACACCACCACGCCGGCGGGCACGGAGACGGGCCCCGAGCCGGAGAGGCGCGTGCTGTCGAAGTCGTCGCCGAGCGCGGTCTGCGCCGGTGTCACGAGGGGTTCCGGCGCGAAGCCGGGCACGGTCGAGATGGGGGCGCTCGCCGCCGGAGCCATCGACGGCGAGGCCACGGGCGGGGGAGCGAACGTGGCGGGCACGGCTCGGGGAGCCGGCGGGGCCGGGGTCACCGCGTCATCCGTCGCCGAGCCGTCGAGCTCGAGCTGGCCCGGCCGGGCCTTCAGCGGGTTGGGGCCGGCCTTGACGTCGATCACCCAGGTGCCGGCGAGCTTGTCGTGCCAGCCGCGGCTCATCTTCGAGGAGTCCCAGAGCGGTGACAGCCACACCACGTACTGGCCGATGAAGAACACCAGCGAGGCGCCCCACACCACCAGCCCGCGCAGCAGCATGCGGCCGAGCCCCACCCGGGAGAGGGTGTCGAGTCGCACGATGCGCAGGCCCATGATGGCCTTGCCCGGCGAGAAGCCGAGGAACGACTGCATCAGCAGGTTCGCCAGCGGGTAGAGCAGCGAGGGCATCAGGAGCCCCACGGCGCTGAGACCGGTGAACTGGATGCTCGACCCCGAGGTGGAGAACTGCACCACCCCGAACGCCATCAGCGGCAGCACGATCACGAGCCAGAGGATGGTGCCGAACACCCCGTCGAGCACGAACGCGAGCACCCGACGTCCGTAGCCGGCCGGCATCACGTCGCCCTCGCGGATGGGCTCGACCGCGGGTTCCGGCCGCCAGCCGTCCAGCGGCGCCGCACCCGGACCGGCGCCGGGGGCCTGCCCCGCCACCCGGCCGAGGGCCGCCGACTGGCTGCGCGCCGAGGCGGGGGTGCCGCAGACGAGGCAGAACTGGGCGTTGCGGGGCACGGGCGATCCGCACTGCACGCAGGGTCGGCTGGCATCCGTCATCGTAGGGATCCTCCTCGCTTCGGCGCGCGGTCGCGGCGGAAGAACGATCGTATCGACCAGCGGGCCTTGAAGCGCACCCACCACGACTTCGAGGCGGCCATCGTGCTCACCACGGCGTCGACCTCGGTCCAGTACTGCTCCACGTCGTCGGGGCTCGGGTCGCCCGGCCCGAACACGCGGGCGTCGGCGGAGCTCGCCACCTCGAGCACCGGTGCGGAGGGGTACTCCGAGGCCAGCACGAGGGCGCCGTCGCGGCGGGTGACGCCCGAGGGCACGGGGGTGCCCAGGTCGCCGGCGCGGTCGACGATCTCGTCCCAGCCGCCGCTCACCCGGTCGACGGGGCGGGGAGCGAGCCGACGGCGCTTCCGGCGCCGGAGCTTGAGCAGCACGATCGTCAGCAGCGGCCCGAACAGCACGATCAGGGCGCCCAGGATGCTGCCGGCCACGATCACCACGGGCAGCAGGTCGAAGCCGTCCTTGTCGGCGTCCTCCTGCTCGGTGTCCTCGGTGCGGATGTCCGGCGGCAGCTCCGCGGGGGCCTGCGGCGGGGGCGGCGGCTGCAGAACCTGGGCCTTCGGGTCGGACTTCGGCTTCGGCGCCTCCTGCAGCGGAACCTGGTCCTCGGGCGGCGTGGGGTCGAACGACACCCAGCCGGCGCCCTCGAAGGGCACCTCCACCCAGGCGTGCAGGTCGTCGCCGGTGATGTCCTGCGTCGCATCCGGGCCGGCGTAGTCGTCGGGGTAGAAGCCCATCACCACGCGTGCCGGCATGCCGAGCGAACGCACCATCAGGGCCATCGCCACCGCGTACTGCTCGTCGTCGCCGATCATCTGCGGGGCGGTGAGCATGCTCGCGATGCGCTCGGCGCCGTGGCCCGCCCGCGAGACGGCCTCGCCCTCGAGACCGTGGCTGAAGAAGCCGTTCTGGCTGAGGTTCGAGGCGATGTTGCGCACCTCCTCGATGGGGGTGTCGGCGTCGCCCACGTACTCGGCGGCGAGCGAGCTCACCACGTCGGGCACGCCCGAGGCGCGGGGCATGCTCACCGAGTCGACCTTGCGGCTCACGAGCTGCTCGTCCTTCAGCTTCTTCGGGATCACCACGTCGAGGGAGTAGGTGTCACCGTCGGTGACGCCCACGGTGTCGATGGCCACGCCGGTGGCGGCGTTGTAGTGCAGGGCGCCACCGAGCTGGTCGGCACGGTCTCCGGTGAAGCGGAACCCGTCGAGGTAGCCCACATCGGGAACCCAGACCCCGTCGAGCCCGGTCACCGTCACATCGAGGGTGGCGGGGTCGCCCGGCACGTCGTTCGCGATCTCGCTCGACACCCGGGTGAAGGTGCCAGACCCCTCGGTGCCGTCGCCCGCGACGTCGTAGACGATGCCGTCGTAGCTGTCCATGGTGGCGAGACGGATGCGCGCGTCGTCGGGCAGGCCCTTCACGGTGAACAGCGACGTCTCCTTGAAGTCGCGCACGTAGCTGCGGTAGCCCACCAACGGGCTCGGGTAGTCGTGCAGGTCGAGCGGGGGCACGATCTGGTCGCGCAGCACCTCGCGCGCCGAGGCCGGAACCAGCAGGCCGCCGGTGACGGCACCCACCACGAGCGCACCCACCACGAGGCCGGCGGCCGTGGCCAGGCGCGTGGTGCGCAGCCGGCGCGCGGTGTCGGCGTCGAGCGAGCTGCCGCCGCCGAGGTTGGTTCCCCTGGCCGCCCGGGCTCGGGCCTCCTGGCGGCGCCAGGCCGTCCAGCCCAGCACGATGCCCGCGAACGCGAGCCCCTGCACCACGGGGAACGCGGCCTCCCGGGTGCCGAAGGCGATGCCGAGAACGAACAGCGCCACGAGAGGCAGCAGCGCCCAGGAGAAGCGCCGCAGGCGCAGCGCGAAGCTGGTGGCCAGCACGCACGCCACGAGGGCCGAGAGGAACGGCACCACCAGGGTGCCGTCGAACTCGCCGACGGGCACCACCAGGGTGAGGGCGTCCTTCCACGAGAACACGATGCCGAGCACGATGGTGCGGAAGGTGTCGAGGGTGGGGATGACGCCGAAGATCGTGGTGCCGGGCGCCGCCAGCGGGCCGCCGAGCAGCAGGTACACCACGATCGTCACCGCGGTGACGATGATCAGGTTCCAGCTCAGGCGCCAGCCGACGAAGCCGATGGCCGTGCCCAGCACGGCGCCGCCGAGCCCGGCGACGAGGTAGCCGACGCCGCCGAAGGCCGGGCCGAGGGTGATGAGCGACAGCAGCGACAGCAGCAGCATGACCCCCGCATCCGTCGCCATCGACCAGGCCGGGCGGGCGTTCGCGGGCAGCGGCGGCAGCAGCGGGGTGGAGGCGCTCGCGGCACGGCGGCCGGCGGGCACGGACGCGCCGCGGGCGGCGGGTGCTGAGGCGCCGCGGGTGGCGGCGGCCGCGGCACGGCGGCCGCGGGGTGCGGGAGGGGTGGTGGACATCAGGTGGTCGTCCTCCGGAGGGCGCGGGGAAGGTCGGTGAGGTCGCCCACCGTGAGCAGGGCGATCTCGCCCAGCTGGCGGAGCGAGATGGCGGCCCCCGGGCGGGCGGCGATCGCGATCACGCGCACGCCGAGCGGGATGTGCACCGAGGAGGCCTGGATCTGGGTGGGGGTGACCCCGCCGCCGAACACGAGGAAGGCCACCGAGGCCTGCGGCACGGCGGTGCCGGTGGCCTTGGCCAGCTGCACCACGTTCTCGCGGCGGTCGGCGGTGGCCACGTCGGAGAGGTCGTCGAGCAGGCGTCGTCCGGTCTCGGTGTGCAGCGTGGCCGAGGGGGTGAGCACGGTCAGCTCGCGCTCCTCCATCAGGGCCTGCACGCCGAGCGAACCGGCCACCGAGACGGCCAGCTCGAACTCCTCCTCGCCGTCCTCGGCGGGGGAGTAGTCGACCCGGTTGGTGGAGAGCGCGATGGCCAGGTGCGAGCGGCGGGTCTCCTCGAACTGGCGCACCATCAGCTTGCCGGTGCGCGCCGAGGTCTTCCAGTGGATGTAGCGCCGGTCGTCGCCCGGCACGTACTCGCGGAGCGCGTGGAAGGAGACGTCGTTGTCGGTGATGATGCGGCTCTCGACGCCCTCGAGGTCGCGCAGGAAGCCCGAGGACGACCCGCCGAGCGAGACGGTCTTCGGATGCACGAACAGGTCGACCGGGTCGGTCCACCTGATCTCGCGGCGCATCAGGCCGAGCGGGTCGCCGCGCACCGAGCGCACGGGGCCCACCACGATGACGGCGCGCTTCTTGGTGGGGATGCCGAAGAGGTCGTCGTACTCGGCGCCGGGGGCGAGGCGCGGCAGCTGGAACGAGGCGTAGGCCGAGCCGACGGGCAGCTCGATGCGGGCCGGCAGCAGCGGGCGCGCGGAGGTGTTCGACACGGCGATGCGGCCCACGGCGCGCTCACCCACCACCACGCGGTCCAGCGCCAGGTCGAGCCGCACGGCGTAGGCCGAGCGGCCCACCGCGAAGCCGATGGCGATCAGGAGGGCGGCGAGCAGCACGAAGCCGATCACGACCAGCTCACGCCAGCCGAACGCGGCTCCCGCCACGAAGGCGGCGATGGTCGCCCCCAGCACGGCCCAGCCGAAGCCCGACACGGTGCCGAAGACCGGCCCGGCCACGGGGCCGACGGCGCGGCCCGTCGTGAGCGCGGCCGATCGCACGGCCGGCCATCCGGTGCCGGTCACCCAGCGACCGGGCGCCGTGCGCCCGATCATCCGCGCTCGTTCCCCCAGCCGGCTCATGCAGCCGGTTGCCTCGACTGCGGCGCGGCGACGTCGGCCAGCACGCGCGCGAGCACGCCCTCGGCCGAGGCGCCCGAGAACTCGGCCTCGGCGTCGAGCACGAAGCGGTGGGTCCAGACCGGGCCGGCCAGCACCTTGATGTCGTCGGGCAGCACGTAGTGCCGGCCCTGGGTGGCGGCCCACACCTTCGAGGCGCGGATGAGCGCCATGGCACCACGCACCGAGACGCCGAGGCGCGACTCCGGGGCCGAGCGGGTCTCTTCGGCCAGCTGGGCGGTGTAGCGCAGGATGGCGGGGTCGACGTGCACGGTGGAGGCGAGATCGGCCATGTCGGCCACGGCGGAGGTGGTGATCACGGGCGACAGGCCCGAGGAGGGGTTGCGGTTCGCGGAGCCCGCGAGGATCTGCTCGGCCGAGGCGAGATCGGGGTAGCCGATGCTCGTCTTGATCAGGAAGCGGTCGAGCTGGGCCTCGGGCAGCCGGTAGGTTCCAGCCTGCTCGATGGGGTTCTGGGTGGCGATCACGAGGAACGGCCGGCCCACCTCGTGGGCCACGCCGTCGACCGACACGCGGGACTCCTCCATGACCTCCAGCAGAGCCGACTGGGTCTTCGGGCTGGCGCGGTTGATCTCGTCGGCCAGCACGATCGAGGCGAAGATCGGGCCCTTGTGGAAGTCGAACTTGCGGGTGTCCTGGTCGTAGATCGTCACACCGGTGACGTCGGAGGGCAGCAGGTCGGGCGTGAACTGGATGCGCTGGCTGGTGCCCTGCACGGTCGCCGCGATGGCCTTCGCGAGGCTGGTCTTGCCGGTGCCCGGCGCATCCTCGAGCAGCACGTGGCCCTCGGCGATCATCGCCATCAGGGTCAGGCGCACCACGTGGTCCTTGCCGAGCACGGCGAGGCTCACGTTCTGCACGAGGCGGTCGAAGGTGCCGGCGAACCACGTCGCCTGCTCGGGTGTCATCGTCATCGTGTTCCTTGTCTCGTGGCTACCAATTGACCTTGTTCGATTCGATTCCGTTGGGGCCGGCACCGGGGCCCGTGATGGTCACCCAGACCTGCGTGCCGTTGTAGCCGTAGTACGACTCGTTGTTGCGGGTGTGGGTGGTGCCGCTCGCGGTGAACGAGACCGAGTTCCACTCGCCGTCACGGGCCGACATGTAGTGCAGCACGTAGCTGCCGCCGGGCTTGAGGCCGCTGAACGTTCCGTTCACGTAGGCGCAGCCGGACGACTCGCAGGTGCCGGGCTTGAAGACGTTGGCGCCCTTCGAGACCGATCCGGAGACGCTCGGCGGTTCCTCGCCGGAGCGGGCCGAGTCGGAGGCCGACGCCTGGCCGCCCTCGGTGTCCTGCACGCGCACGGAGATCGAGTGATCCTGCGAGTAGCCGTCGCCGACTTCGCGCGACCCGCTGCCGTTCACCTGCTCCTCGGCGCCGCCGTCGATGCTGATCCACATCGTGTACTGCCGGCCGTTCGTCGCGGGGGCCGTCCAGCTCACGGTGACACTCTTGGCGTTGCCGGTGGCACGGGCGCCCGGCTGGTTCGGCGGGCCGTAGGGGTTCGCCGCGTTCGACGTGCCCTCGGCGCCGGGGCTGACGCCCTCGACGGTCGACACGCCCCAGACGGAGATCGTGTAGTCGTTGCCGTTCGACATGCCGCCGATCTGACCGCCGCCCGACGGGATCGAGCCCGTCGCACCGCTCTGGTTGACGCGGTAGCGGTAGGCGACCTCGCCCGGCTTGCTGCCGTTGGTGGCACCCGGGCTGAACGTCACGTTCAAGACACCGTTCGCACCGGTGGGCGCCGCGGACACGTTCGTCGGGGCCGAAGGCGGCACCGCCGCCCGCCGGCCGGCCGACTGCTGACTGAAGGCCGAGTCGCCCGCCTTGTTGTGGGCCGAGACGGCGAAGGTGTAGTCGGTCTCGCTCGTGGCGACCGTGACGTTGGCCGAGGTGCCGGTGACGGTCTGGGTCGACTGCACCTCGCCGCCGCGGAGGGTCTGCAGCTGGTACGAGCTGATCGCGTCTCCGTTCGCGGCGGGTGCCGTCCACTGAACCTGGATCTGGGCCTGGCTGCCCACCGGGGAGGCCGGCGTGGTGGTGGGTGCACCCGGGGTCTCCGGAACGCCCGCGGGGATCTCGGGAGCCGACATCCCGCTGAAGTCCGAGGGCTCGGGGGCCTTGTTCACGGCCTGCACGCGCACCGTGTACGCGGTGCCGTTCTCCAGCCCCTCCCACACGATCGAGTTGCCGGTGACGCCGTAGCGCGAGGGCGCACCCCGCGACGGGGCGGGGGTGATCTCGAGGTTGTACGACTGCACGGCCGATCCGTGCGTCGGCGGCGTCACCCAGTTCACCGTGAGGCTCTTGTCGCCGAACACGAGGGTGGGCGGCTGCGGCTGGTCGGGACGGGCATCCGGTCGGGCCGGGGCCGACGAGGGCGAGGGGTCGGAGACGCCCACCGAGTTCGTGGCGGTCACCGAGAAGGTGTACTCCACGTCGTTGGTGAGGCCGTCCAGCGTGCACGTGGTCGACGCGCAGGTCTTCGAGTACCCCTGCGGGCTCGTCACGGCGTAGCTGGTGATCTCGGCGCCGTTGTTCACGGGCGGGTTCCAGTTCAGCACCACGGTGCGGTCCTGGATGCTCGTGACCGTCGGCGTGGCCGGCGCATCGGGCCGCCCCTGCACGGTGAGGCGGATGCGCGCATCCGCCGTGCGGGTCGGGTCGCCGGTGGCGTCCTGCACCGTGTAGGCCACCACCATGGTGCCCACGAACGAGGCGTCGGGGGTCACCGAGACGTTGCCGCCGTCGACGTTCGCGGAGCCGCTGCCGGTCTCCACGACCGCCTGGGTGATCTGCAGCGGGGTGTCGGGGAACGGGTTGAAGTCGTTCGCGAGCACCGGCACCGACACGGTCTGGCCCTGGTTGGCCTGCGGCACCACGTCGTCGGTGGCCGAGGGCGGGTTGCGCGTGGTGGCCAGCACGTTGATGGTCACCTGTCCGCGCACCGGGGCATTGGTGCCGTCGGACACCTCGATGTCGAGGGTCGAGGGGGTGCGCGGGGCGTCGGCGTTCGCCTTGACCTTGATGGTCGAGCCGTCCAGGCTCGCGGTCACGCCCTGGGCGGGCTGGCCCACGATCGAGAAGCTCAGCTTCTCGAGCTCGCCGTCGTCGGGGTCTTCGGCGCTGGCGCGCAGGTCGAGTGCCACCTCGTCCTCGCCGGCGGCCACGTTCACGGTGGCGCCCTTGAAGGTGGGCGGCGTGTTGTAGTCCGACACCACGGTGATCGGGATGACCAGGGTGGCCTTGCGCCCGTTCGGGTCGTCGGGCCCGGTGCCGTCGGTCACCTCGAAGCTCAGCGCGTCGGGCCCGTCGTAGCGGGGCTTCGGCGTGTAGCGCATGGTGCTCTCGTCGACCAGCAGGTTGGCGCCGTTGGAGTTCGCGGCGCGCACCTTGTCGGCCTCGGTGATGCGGGCGGTCTTGCCGTCGCCCACGAGCACGTAGTCGGAGAGCTTGACGTCGACCGTCTGGCCGTCGTTCACCACCAGGGGCTCGATGCCGGGCCGCAGCACCGGCGGCAGGCTGTCGCTGCCGGGCACGGTCACGAACGCCGAGGCCGAGAGGCCGTCCTGGTCGGTGACCGTGTAGGTGATGATCTGCGAGGTGGGCAGCAGCTGGATCTGCAGGTTGCCGTTCGACAGGGGCGTCGCCGCCGGGTCGGCGGTGGAGACGACCAGGCCGTCGATGGTGCCGTCGGGGTCGTCGTCGTTCTCGCGCACGTTCACGTCGACCGTGGTGCGGTCGAGCATGTCGGCGACCGGAACGGCGTCGTCACGGGCGATCGGCGCGGCCAGCGGCGCATCCGGGCTCACCGTCATCAGCAGGGTACCCGTGGCCTCGGCGCCCCAGCGGTCGACGATGGCGTACTGCAGCGTGTAGTCGCCGGGGGTGCTCGGAGCGGTGACCATCACCCGGCCGCCCTCGACCGAGGCGGTGACGCCGTCGGGAACCGTGAGGCCGTCGGAGCGGATGGCGATCGGGTCGCCGTCGGGGTCGTTGTCGTTCTCCATCACGTCGACCGCCACCGTGCGGCCGGGGCGCGCGGTGATGGTGTCCTTCACGGCGTAGGGCGGCTGGTTGGAGTCGCTCGCGGGGATGATGCCCACCAGAACGGATGCGGTGGCCGTCGCCCCGAGCCGGTCGCGCACCGAGTAGGTGAAGGTGTCGGTTCCGGTGGAGTCGGGGTACGCCTCGTACACCAGCCACGCCTCGCCCACCTCGGTGATGCGCCCCTTGCCGGGAGCGGAGCTCTGGCCCACGAGTTCCACGGAGTCACCGTCGGGGTCGATGCCGTCCAGCGGGATGGGGATGCGCACCGTCGTGCCCTGCAGGGCACGGATCGTGACGTCCTCGGGCCGCGGAGGCGAGTTGGTGCCGTCATCCGGGCCCACGATGCGGATGGTGATGTAGCCCGCATCCTTCTGGCCCTGCGAGTCGACGACCTCGTAGGTGGCGTAGACGGTCTTGGGCTCGGGGCCCGCCTTGAAGCGCACGGTGTTGCCGGCCACGAACACCTGGCCGTCGGCCGGGTCGATCAGCGGGTCGATCAGGGTGGGCGAGAGCGAGAGGGTGTCGCCGTTCGGGTGGCTGTCGTTCGCCAGCACCGGGATGGTGACGATGTCGTTCACGCGCACGGTCACGGTGTCGTCCTCGGCGTGCGGCGGGAGCAGGCGATCGGGCGCCGGGATGGGCGTGATGAACACCTCGCCGCGCGAGGCGGCGGCCCCGTTGGAGACCGTGTAGGTGATGGTGAGCGGGGCGGTGAGCCCTCGGTCGGTGATGCGCAGGATCTCGTGCTCGAGCACCTCCACGCTCACGGCGGCCTCGGCCGGCACCTGCACCGACTGCACGGCGAGGATGCCGCCGTTCGGGTCGGTGTCGTTCGAGAGCACGTTCACGAGGGTCGAACCGCCGCTCGGCAGCTGGGCGGTGTCGCGCACGGCGATGGGCGCGGCATCCGTGTCGGTGACGGGAAGCACCGTGACCCGCACGAGGCCCTCGGCCGTCTTCGGGCCGTCGGAGACCAGGTACTGCACGTAGTAGTCGCCCACCGTGCTGCTGGTGAAGCCGAAGGTGCCGGTGGTGTAGTCGGGCTCCACCTCGGCGCCGGTCGCCGGGTTCACCTTCGCCAGGCGGAGTGGTGCCCCCGAAGGACTGAGGTCGTTGTCGAGGGGCGCCACGGTCACGCGCTCGTCGACGGTGGTGACCACGGTGTCGCCGTTGGTGACGGGGGCGAGGCTGCCGGGGTCGCGCACCTGGAAGCGCACGGTGCCCTCGCTCTCGCTGCGGCCGTCGGAGACGGTGACCGTCACCTCCTTCGGGCCGGTGTTCTGGTCGACGCTGGTGAAGGTGATCTGGCCGTCGGGCCGGAACTGCACCTGGTCGTCGGTGCCGGTGGAGGCGCCCACCACGTACATGTCGTCGCCGTCGGGGTCGGAGAAGTCGGGCAGCACGTTGTGGCTCACCGAGGCGCCGAGCTCCACGAGCACGTCGCTCACGCGTTTCTCCACGGGCGGCGTGTTCTGCTCGGGCGAGCGCACCGTGAGCGAGACCGTGGCGGTGTCGCTGCCCCCGCGGCCGTCGTCCACCCGGTAGGTGAACTTGGCGCTGCCGGTGGCGTCGGCGGCCACCACGATCTGCAGCGCCGCACCGTTCAGGATGCGCTGCACCTCGCCGATGCCCGGCTGGTTTCCGTCGAGCGCCGCGGTGAGCATGTCGCCGTCGGGGTCGATGTCGTTGTCGAGCACGGGCAGCACCACGGTGCGGCCCGGTCGCACGCCGTACTCGTCGTCCTCGGCCGTGGGCGGGGTGTTCTCCTCGGTGCGGTCGGGCAGCAGAACCTGGAGCTCCTCCTCGGTGCTGTCCTCCTCCTCCTCGGAGTCGCTCTTCTCGGGGGGAGGTGCGATGTCGTCCCAGTTGTCGACCTTCTTCATGTCCTGGTTCACCAGGAACACGACACCGGTCGACACGTCGTTCAGAACCACCACGTCGCGGTTCACGCGGAAGCGCAGCTGCGCGTCGGCCGCGAGGCCCTCGATCTGCTGCTGCACGTCGTCGGCGTCGCCGGTGCAGTCGCGCAGGTACGAGCCCGATCCCGCCCAGGCCGCGTACGCGCATCCGTTGAGGTACACAGGAGCGGCCGGGGTGCCGGGCTCGCCCTTCGTGGTGATGACGGTGGCCTCGCCGCCCGAGAGGGGCTGACGGATGAGGGAGGTGGCGGTGGCGACGAGCACGTCGTCGCTGGCGGGGCCGGTCGGCTGGATGACGCCGTCCACCGCATCGGGCAGGGTGACCGAGGCGCCGCCGGGCAGGATGACGGTGCCGGTCGTGGCGTCGAAGGTGACGGCCTGGTCGCCCACCGTGGTGAGCGTGAGGCGGGCGCCCTCCTCGATCTCAGGCAGGTCGCTCGTGGTCGGTTCGCTGGCGAGCGCGCCGTCGGCGTCGCGGGCGAACTCGAGCTGGCGGCCCGCCGAGGGCGAGATGGCGTGCACGTTGCCGTCGACGTCGGCCACCGCGGCGCCGGAGCCGCCGAGCTCCTCGAGAGGCTTGTCGGGGTCGAGCTGCAGCGAGCCCGCGCGGGCGGCGTCGCCGGCCCAGAGCTCGCCGGTGTCGCGGTCGAGCACCGAGACGGTGGGCCCGCCGAGCGACACCGCGGCTTCGGGCGGCAGGATGAGCGGCGACTCGAGCGCCATGGTGATGGGGTTCACGGGGGTCAGCGAGGCGCCGGCCGCGTCGAGCATGAGAACCGTCTCGTCGTGCTGGAGCACGTCGAAGTCGGTGGAGGCGGTGCGCAGACCGCCGTCGATCACCTGGGCGGGGTGGTTGAGGTGGCCGAGCAGGAGGCCGGTGGGCTTGGTGACCCAGACGCCGCCGTCGTTGAGGTCGACGTCGGCGGTCTCGATGCCTTGATAGAGGAACGCCATCGTCGTCACGCTGATGGCGAGAGCAGCGACCGTCGCGACGGATGCCGTCGTCGCCTTGCGTCGTCGGATAGCCTCGAACAGCCTCACGGGTCTCCACATCGTCACGTATGTACAGCGGTGCGGGTAAGACTGCGGGGCGTACCGGCATGGCAAGAGCCGTGGCCTTCGGCTCTCGACTTCGGGTGCGGAGAGCCCCCCACGTGGGCCATTCAAACACGGTTCGCGAAATCCACCCAAATCGAGTGCCCCCAGTAGTGGGGGGAGTTCTCCCCATTGACGCAAGGGGCTTCCGCAGCGAGCCGCGTTATGCTCGCCAGGTGTCGAGGACGAGGGAACGCCAGCGCCGGCGGAACTCCCGCCGCAAGCGGGCGATCGTGGTCTCCATCGCGACGGTCGTGGTCGCGTCGGTCGTCACGTTCGGCGCTCTGGCGGCCACCGGGGTGCTGCCGCTCGGCCACTCGGTCTCGGCCGAGCAGGTCGGCACCACACCCGCCACCGGCACGCCCACGCTGCCGGCGCCGTCGTTCTCGACGACGCCCTCGCCCACACCGTCCACTCAGGCGGCAGACGCCACGGCGGCCCCCTCGGCCCCGCCCGTCGCGCCCACCGAACCTCCGGCACCTCCCGCTCCCGCCTCCTTCGACCGATCGGCGAACTCCGTGGACGATCCGCTCAGCCCCTGGGTCGTGGTGAACAAGCTCCGCCCCATCCAGGACGGCGCCGACTACGGGCCGCCCGACCTCGTCGACCTGCCGGGCGACATCCCGAACCCGAACGGCTACCAGCTGAGGGCCGACGCGGCGGCGGCACTCGTCGACATGTTCCACGCCGCCCACGACGAGGCGGGGCTGCACCTGGTGGCGCAGAGCGGCTACCGCTCCTACAGCGTGCAGGTGCGCGCGTACGACTACTACGTCAACTCGCTCGGGGTGGCCGGAGCCGACCTCACCAGCGCCCGCCCCGGGTTCAGCGAGCACCAGACCGGCATGGCCATGGACATCCTCGACACCGACTCGGGATGCTCGACCGACGGCCGCTGCTTCGCCGCCACCCCCGCCTACGCCTGGCTGCAGCAGAACGCCTACCGGTTCGGCTACGTGCTGCGCTACCCCGACGGGGGAACCCCGGTGACGGGCTACGAGTTCGAGCCGTGGCACTGGCGCTGGGTGGGGGTGCCGCTCGCCACCGAGCTGCACACCACGGGCATCCCGACGCTGGAGGAGTTCTTCGGGCTGCCGGCCGCGCCGAGCTACGCGGGCTGACGCTCCGTACTTCTCGAACGACCCCCGGCCGTTCACGTCGCGGCCCTATCATGGCGCCGTCGTCGATCGGGGGAGGGGGTGGCGGGCTGTGGCTGCAGCGCGGCTCCGCATCCTCCGGCGACGGTGGCTCGTCGGCACGGCCGGGGTGCTGGCGGGATGTCTGGCCGTGGGCGGCCTCGTGGCCACCGAGCCGCAGCCGCCCGAGCACGAGGTGGCGGGGGATGCGGGGGTCTGGGTCGTCAACCGCACCCTGGCGAGCCTCGGCCGGTACGACACCGCGGTCGACGAGCTGAACACGGTCGTCGGCGACGACGCGGCGGGGCCGGACACCTCGGTGGTGCAGAGCGGCACCATCGTGCTGGCCGTGGATCCCCGCGCCCGCACGGTGCAGCGGGTCGATCCCGCGGCGGCCCGGGCCGTGGGGTCGGCGTCGCTCCCCGAGGGGGCGGTGGTCACGATCGCGGGAGACGACGCCGCCATCGTCAGCGGTGACGGAGGCTTCTGGACGGTTCCGGCCGGTGCCCTCGGGTCGTTCGACCCGCACGCCCCGCCGCTCGTCGAGCTCGGAGCCAGGTCGGTCGTCACCGGCACCCCCGCCGGCGGGGTGCTGGCGGTCTCGCCGACCCTCGGGGAGGTGCGCGTCGCCGAGCCCGGCCGGTCGCTGGGCGACGCCGCGCGGGTGCCGATCACCCTCGACCGCGGCGTCGTCCCGCAGGTCGTCGGCACGCTCACCGCGTGGGCGGTGCTGTCGCCCGGCTCGGCCATGCTGCACACCTCGATGGGCGACATCGACCTGACGGGGGTGCTCGGTGCCGGTGACGGGGCCGTGCTCCAGGCCACGGCCGACATGCCGCGGGTGGCGCCCCCGGCCACCACCGACCCCGGGTCGGTCTATCTCTCCACCCGCTCGTCCTTGGTGCGGGTCGATCTGCGCACCCAGACGGTCAGCACGCTCTCGTCGGGGCACTCGGGAACTCCCGTGCGCCCGGTGGAGGTCGACGGATGCGTGTACGCGGCCTGGTCTGACGGCTCGATGTGGCGCTCGTGCGACGGGTCGCCGGGAGTGGTGGCGGTCTCGGCGCGTTCCGGACGATCGGGAACCCTCGTGGGCCTGGAGAGAGGTGCCCGCCCGGTGTTCCAGGTGAACGCCGACCGGGTCGTGCTGAACGATCCGGCGTCGGGCACCATCTGGGCCGTGCAGACCGACAACCGCGCCGTCTCGAACTGGGCCGAGCTGATCGAGCCGCCCGGTGGAACGGTGCTCGCCGCGGGCGGAGACGATCCCGCCGCCCCTTCGGTGGCCCCGGAAGGCCCGGTGCAGACCACCGGCCCGGTGGCGCCGCGCCCGACGCCGTCACCGACGCCGCGTCCGGTCGCGCCGGTGGATGCTCCCTCGAGTCCGCCCGACGATTCCGGTGCGGCAGCCCAGCCGGCACCCGTGGTGGTCGACCCGCCGACTCCGACGAACGTCTCCGTCTCGGTCACCGACGCCCCCGGCGGCTCGGCGACGGCCGCGCTCAGCTGGTCACCGTTCGGGGGAGCGGTCGGCTACTTCCTGCAGAGCCTCGGCCCGGGCGGGACGAGCGGTGCCGTGCCGTGCACCGTGGGATCGGCGGGGCCGGTGGCCCCGGTCGGCGGAACCGTCTCGGCGCTGGGAGACGTGTCGGAGGCCCGGGTGTCGGGGCTCCTCCCGGCGCCCGGTGCCTACGGCTTCCTGGTGTGGGGCTTCAACGCCTGGGGCTGCGCCGCGAGCGCGCTCGTGACCGTCACCGTCGAGCAGCCGCCGCATCCGCTCACCATCACGGCCGTCGACGGGCAGATGATCGACTCCGGCACCGATTACGACTACCAGATCACGGGCATCGCCCCGGCCGCCGGCTGGTACGAGCTGCAGCGACTCGAGTCGGGCAGTCCGGTGGGGGGAGTGGCACGGGTTCTGGGCGCGGGGGTCATTCCCCGAACCGTCACCGGCGGGCCGTTCGGCGAGCTGTACGAGTACCGGCTGCGTGCCTGCGAGGGCGAGCCGTCGACGGATGCGCCGCCGGTCGCCGGGTCGCCGGCCGACCCGTGCGGCCCCTGGTCGCGACAGCTCGCCCCTGAGCCCTCGGTCACCCTCGCGGTCGAGCAGGTGCACTACGACAGCGCGGCGGGGGCCTGGTCGTTCCTCCTGCCCGACAACGGCGCGCTGCGAGCCCGGGTGGTCTGCGGCAGCGACTCCGGCACCACCGGCGACTTCGCCGCGAGCCCGGTCGGATGCTCCACCACGGTGCCGGCCGCCGTCGACGACGCGTTCCTCAGCATCGCGATCGGCGGGCGCTCCCGGGTCTTCCGGCCCTGACGCGCCCGCCGAGGCGGAGTGGTCACTGGCCGACGTAGACCGAGGAGGCGGTGTTGTTGAACGTGCCCATGGTGGTGCGCGAGACGTAGGGGCCGTACTCGGCACCGGTGTAGTTGCTGTTGGCGAAGAAGGTGGCCGAGCAGCCGTTGTACGACTGGAACGACTCGAAGCGGTCGTTGAAGGTGCCGAAGTTGGTGAAGCCGTACGCGTACCCGTTGGTGCAGATGTTGGTGTTCGAGGTGAAGTAGCTGTTGCTCGGGCCGGTGAGGCCGGTGTTGTCGTAGGCCGTGAGCAGCAGGTAGTCCACCGCTGCCGCCGCGGGCGCGGCCGTGGCCTCGCCGGCGCCGCGGGCGGCGGCCG
This sequence comes from Herbiconiux liangxiaofengii, assembly GCF_041927335.1. Classification (NCBI taxonomy): domain Bacteria; kingdom Bacillati; phylum Actinomycetota; class Actinomycetes; order Micrococcales; family Microbacteriaceae; genus Herbiconiux; species Herbiconiux liangxiaofengii. The sequence continues at coordinate 144,400 of NZ_JBHFHD010000001.1, forward strand.
GCCCGGTCGTCTCGGCCACGACCGGGCGACCGGTGGCGTTCTCGATGGCGTCGACCGGATCGACGGAGGCGTCGAAGCATCCGGTCGCCCCCGTGTCGAGGTTGGTCCAGCAGGAGACCGGGCTGGCCGACGCGGTGGCGGCCGGGCCTGCGATGAGCAGGGTGAGAGCAGCGGCGGCGGTGAGGCCGAGGGCGGCGAGACGGCGGGAGGCGGGCTTCCGCGAGGGTGTGAGAGTGTGCATGGCGTCAGTCAAGTGGGGCCGGGGACGGGGCGGCAGGAGCTCGACCGGTCGTGGAGATGAAGCTTCGGGAGCCATCCCGACCACCGGCCGCACGAGCGGTGACGGGCTCGCGAACGTTGCCGGTGAGGGGTAACGAACTGGTTCGGCTGCACAGATATAGAGGAAGAGACTCGTTCCGCCCCGGCACGCGGGGTGCGGTACAGTCCGAGAAATGGACGCGCCTGGGGATGAGCGCCTGCTCGCTGCCGCATCGCGGGGCGACGATCACTCCTTCGCGGCGTTCTACGATCGCCACGTCGAGGCGGTGTACCTCCAGTCGTTGTCGGAACTCGGTGACGAGGACGAGGCGCAGGACGTGACGCAGGAGGTGTTCGCCATCACCTGGCGGAAGCTGAAGCGCATCCGTCTGGTGAGCGGCTCGGCACGCCCGTGGTTGCTGACGACCTGCCGCAACGTCACGGCCAACCGGCTGCGTTCCTTGGGGCGTCGGCCCGCCATCGTGTCGCCGATCGAGGCGGCACCTACGCTGACCGATACGGACCGGGTCGACGAGAGAGTCGACTCCGAACTACTGATGAACCGGCTGGAGAGGGAGGTGGCGACGATGAACGAGCTCGATCGGGGCGTGTACCGCGCCATCATCCGCGACGGCCGCTCCTACGACGAGGCCGCCTCGGCCCTCGGCATCTCGGCGGCCTCGGTGCGCAAACGGCTGAACCGTGTGCGCACCCGGCTGCGGGAGACGGCGGAGGGCGAGCGATGAGCACCGATCCCCGGTTGAGCGACGAGCGCCGTGCCGCCATGCGCGGGTGGGTGCTCGACTACGTGGCGCGGCGGCGCAGGATGCGGCGCCGCATCGTGGTGGCCGGCACCGGAGTGCTCACCGCGGCCGCACTCGGAGCGGCGGCCTGGGTGGTCGTGGCACCGCAGGCCGAGCAGGAGCGCACCGTGACGTGCTACTCGGCGGCCGACCTCGGCTCCGCATCGGCCGACGGCGAACGCTACTCGGGCGACGCGGTGGGCGACCCCGGCGAGCACGCGCTGAGCATGTGCTCGGCCCTCTGGGCGGCCGGCGTGCTGCCCGTCGGTGGGGCGGCTCCTTCTCCGGGGGCGACACCCGCGCCGGTGCCGCCGCTGACGGTGTGCGTGCGCTCCGACCAGACGCTCGTGGTGTTCCCCACCGGCGATCCGGCCTTCTGCGAGAGCCGCCAGCTGGCCGACTACTCGGCCGGCTGAGGTCGCTCTTTCCGCAGAATCGCGGTCGTTACCCCTCCTCGCACGGTTTCACGAAACCTTCATTCCCCGGCTCCGAAACCGGAGCGGATCGTTCGCGCAACCGTCTCCCGTGACCCCCGCATCCGGGCCTTCTCAGCCTGCATACTCATTGCGGATGGGGCGTCGGCCTGAAATTCATCACCTGAAGATCAGCCCCCGGCGCGCCCCCACAGTCTTCGCTCGAGCGAGTCAGCCCCCTGTGCTGAACGAGCGAAGTGCCCGCCTCCAGCGGATCTGGTGGCGGGCACTCACAGGGATCGCCTGGGCCCGGTTGCAGCTGGGCAAGGCATCAGCACTATAACAAAGGAATCTTCATTCTCATGAGAAAGTCATCCTTCGCCCGCGTCGCGTCGGTCTGCGCCGCCGCACTCGCCCTCACGCTCGCCGGCGCCACCGCCGCCTCGGCCGAGCCCAACCCGCTTCCCACCCCGGGCACCCCCGCCAGCTACCGCACATACGCGGCCGTCGGCTCCGACACCATCCAGGATGTCTGGAACGGTCTGTCGAACGGATCGGGCGCCGTTGCTCCCTCCGTCGCCTCGTGGAACGCCTTCCCCTCCACCCTGTCGAGCACGATCCAGACCAAGGACGGCGGCGCGATCTTCCTGCGCCCGCGCGGTTCGGGAGCCGGCGTCAAGGCGCTCAGTGCCTCGGTGCACACGCCCTTCCTCTACGACAACGGAGCGGGCAGCACCGTCAACGTGCAGGGTCAGGTCGACTTCGCCCGGTCGTCGTCGGGCCCCGCTGCCACCACGGTGACCAACCAGCTGAAGTACATCCCGTTCGCCCGCGACGCGGTGAGCGTGGCCTACCGGGCCGCCAGTGCCGCCGCTGCGACGCCGACCTTCACCAAGGCGCAGCTGAACGCGATCTTCTCCTGCACCTCGTCGGCCGATGGCGTGATCGGCGTCTCGGGCGGCTTCCCCACCATCGCTGCCTCAGGCCAGGTGCTCAAGCCGCAGCTGCCGCAGACGAGCTCGGGCACCCGCTCGTTCTTCATCAGCGCAATCGGCCTCACGACCGTCGGCGGCTGCGTCGTGTCGGGTGCCGCGGAGAACGACGGATCGGTGCTGACCGCCACGGGCGACATCATCCCGTTCTCGGCCGCGCAGTGGATCGCCCAGAAGAACACCAGCACCACGGGCGTCACCAACACCGTCTCGAACGCCGCGCTCAAGATCGCGAACTTCAACAACGGCACCACCACGAAGACCGCTGTGGTCGTCACCTCGGGTGTGGCCGGACCGGGCACGCTCTACGGTTCGGCGACCACCGTTCCGAACGCCAGCACCGACCCGCTCGCCCGTGACACGTACAACGTGGTCGACGCCAGCGTGATCGGCACCGGCACGGCGACGGGCCTCGAGAAGGTTCTCACCACCGATCTGTCGACCACGGCCGCGAAGGCGACCATCTCGAAGTTCGGGTTCCTGAACCTGTCCTACCTCGGTGACCGCACGCTGTACCGCAACGGCGCCTACACCAACTGATCCACCCGGTGAGCCCGGCCGCGACCCGGCCGGGCTCACCGCCCTTCCCGCCTGAACCACCCACAGCGCCACAGAAAGTCTCACCTCGATGAACACCTTCCGGTACACCGCACCCGCCCTCTGCATCGCCCTCGTCGGCGCTGCGCTCGCCCTGGGGGTGCCGAGTAGCGCGATCGCGGCCGGTGACACCAGCCCCGCGAGCATCGGCTTCTCGCCCGATCACGGCTCGTGGAGCGACACCGGCGCGGTGATGACGACCGACTTCAGCTGCCTCCCTGCGGCCGACGGCCAAGAACTGCGGATGAGCGGCTTCATCTCCGATGTGGGGGCCGAGTCGCCCGACGTGCCCGCCGACACCTCGGCCTTCAGTTTCTACCCCTTCACCAAGTTCGATGCCACCGAGGCGTCCTTCGTCACCGACGTTCCCGTCGACGCCGACGGGTCACTGCCCGATGATCTGAAACTCGACATGTTCATGTCGGGCTCGTGGGCCGACAGCAGCGGCGGAGCCGTTCCGGACATGGCGACGGCGCTGACCCCGGGGAGCACGCACAGCTTCGGCCTCTACTGCTACGACAACGTGAGCTTCACCTACCAACGCGACGCCGACGGACGCGTCCACTCCGCGTGGACGCCGCTCTACATCGGCGCCGACGGGTCGTGGTCGTTCGTCGAGGGCGGCACGCCCGCCGAGCCCGTCGACACCGCCGTCGACCTCGCCGGTGCTCTCAACGCCGACCAGAAGACGATCGATCTGACGGCGACGGTCAGGGCCGCCTCCGGCACCATTTCCCTCCCGGATGCGACGGGCACCGTCACCTTCCGCGAGGGCACCACCGTGGTCGGCACACCGGTCGCCGTCACCAACGGCGCCGCGAAGGCGTCGATCTCGGGGCTTGCCGCCGGCGATCACAGCTTCACCGCCACCTACACCCCGGATGCCGCCGCGAGCGTGAAGTACCGCGAATCGCCGGCATCCGCTGCGACGCCGGCGATCACCGTCCCGAAGTCCGTGGACACGCCGGTGGTGCCGGGAACAGAGCTCGGTGCCGGCGACCGGGTGACGGCCGGCACGCAGTACAAGGTGACGCTCGCCGCGAAGTCGTTCACCGCCGGTGACTCGGTGTCGGGCACCATCCGGCCCGACTCGATCACGCTGAGCGAGAAGGCCACCGTGGCCGCCGACGGCTCGGTCGTCTACGGCTTCACCGCCCCGGCCGGGCTCGCCACGGGCGACCACCAGCTCGTGCTCGCGGATGCCCACGGCGGCTCGTTCCAGGTGGCCTTCACCGTGGCCGCGGCAGCGCCGACCCCGACACCCAGCGCGACGCCCTCGTCGACCCCGCCCGCCGCCGCCCAGAACGGCACTCCGGCAGCCGGGGCCAACCAGGCCGTGAAGTTCGCCACCGACTGGATCGGCGGGATGGCCGCGACGCCCATGGGTGCCGCCACCCTCTTCGGATCGCTGCTGCTCGCCACCGCGGCGGCCGTGGCCGGCTGGCTGGTGTTCTGGCGCCGCCGCCCCGGAGCCACCACCGGCCGCTCCTCGGCCCGCTGACCGACCTGTTCCGACCGACTCCCACCACCTGAAGACTGAGGTTCGAACGCGTGCACACCGCTTCACGAGTGCTGGCAGCCGTGGCTGCCGCCGGCCTGATCTGCTCGACCATCTCGGGCGCGATGCTGCTCGGGCAGCCGGCCACTGCATCCGCAGCCCCCTCCCCGTCTCAAGGATGGGGGGCTCAGGGGGCCTTCAGCTCGTCGAGCCCGGTCACCGTGCGCTGGGACAATGCGCGAAACAGCGCCGAGAACACGGTGTCTCGCGACGCGTCGACCGTGCTGCCGCACACGGCGGACAAGACGTACGGCGACATCGATCCCACGGTGCGGAGCGGATACGAAAGTGCATTCGGGGCACAGAACGGCCGGGGCGGGCTCGAGGTGACGGTCTCTCAGACCCGCGAGCTGGTGAACCAGTCGGTCGCCATCTCGATGTCCGGTTCAGCGACGATAAATGGCTTTCCCAGTTACTTTCAGATATTCCAGTGCTGGGGGGCTCCTGCGAAAGACGGACAGCCCGATCTGACGTCGACATCACCAGACCCTGCGACGTGCCAGGTCGGCGCGGGCGGCGCAGACCAGGACCCCAGTTCCAACCGAACCGACTGGACCCGTGCCATCTACAACGACCCCCTCGTGAAAGGTGGGGATTGGGATACCGATGAGCCTCCAATCCGGAGTGCCCCCTTCACCTCGATCGATGGAACGACCACCCGCGCGGAAGGACAGGCGAACGAAGAGGGGAACACCTTCTTCACCAGGAAGACGACGAACGAGTTGTCTCTCGTCGGAGCGCAGCCGAACGGCGGGGTCACCCGCCTGATGGAAGTCCAAACCGGTTCCGAAGCACCTGGCCTCGGGTGCGGCTCCCGATCCGACGCACCGAGTACACCCGCCTGTTGGTTGGTGATCGTTCCGCGGCTGACCGGTGACAACCCGGCGGCATTGGGCACATCCGGCCCGTTGGCCCCGTCGCTCTGGGCGCAGCGTCTGCAGGTGAAGCTCGACTTCGCCGACGTCGCCGCGACCTGCCCCAACGGCCGCGCTCAGGTGCTCACGGCGGGCTCCGAGATGCTCACCGGCGCCATGGCCTCCTGGATCCCGGCGGTATGCTCCACCTCGCAGGTGTCTCTCGGATACTCGCAACTCGGCGACGCGCAGGCCCGGCAGCAGCTCGGCGCCGGCTCGCTGCAGGCGGTGTTCAGCAGCCGCCCGGTAGACGACCAGGCGAAAGCGGTCACCACCCCGGTCGCAGTGAGCGGCGTCGTGATCGCGGCGACCATCGACTACCGGCCGAGATGCGGCGGGCCCGGCTTCGATGCCGACACCATCACCGAAGCGCAGGCCACGGGGCAGTGCAAGTATCCCGATCTCGCCACAGCGCAGCAGGAGATCCGCAAGTACGGCACGCTGATGACCGGTATCAAACTCAACGCCCGGCTCGTCGCCAAACTGCTCACGCAGTCCTACCTGTCCGGCGTCGATAACACGGGAGGCGCCCAGACGGCCGCGAAGGCCCCCTGGGCGAGGTCGCAACCCAACCATCTGGGCAGCGATCCGGAGTTCCTCGCCCTCAATCCGCAGCTGAAGTATGCCACCGAGTTCAGTTTCAACACCTTCACCGGCGACCTGATGGTCGAGAACCTGCGTTCCGATGCGGCGACGGCCCTCTGGGCCTGGATCGTCTCCGACGACGGCGCGCGCAGCTTTCTCGACGGGTGCCCCGACCTGTACGGCACCACGATCAACCCGTTCTTCTCCGCCCGCACCTACAAGGAGTGCGTGGTCGACGGCCCCCGGCTCGAAGCGGAGGCGAAGGCGAAGCGCGAAGCCACCGAGCTGCCCGAGTTCTACGTCGACGCCCCGGCCAGCTACCCGCCCGACAGCGCGAGCTACCCACAACCCAGCTGGTACCAGCGTGATGCCGTCGACGAGCTCTCCCCGCAGACGCTCAACGACCTGCATCCCCGCAGCGACACCATGGCCACGACGGGCCGCAACACGTTCCGCGGTGTGTACCCGGTGAACTCCGAGTGGTGCGACCCGGCCACCGGCGGTAACTGCGCGGTGAAGGGCTGGCGCTCGCAGAACACGCCCCAGCCGATCGGCGGGCGTTCGATGCTCTCCATCACCGATGCCGCGACGGCCGCGCGGTACCAGCTGCCCACCGCGGATCTCTGCTCGGATGACGGAACCGCCTGCGTCCCGGCCAACGCCGAGACCCTCACCCGCGCCTCCACCCGGTTCGAGCAGAACCCGACGGGAGTTGGGACGATGACGCACGACGACTACGCGGCCGGCCTGTATCCCGTGGCGATGCCGATCTACGCCCAGGTGGCGCGCGCCGGATTGACGGCCGAGACCGCGACGGTGCTGGCCGACTCGTTCTCGTATCTCACGGGCGACGGTCAGCGCACCGACGGCACGAGCGGATCGCTGCCGGTGGGATACGCGCCGCTCTCGGGAGCGCTGGTCGCCCAGGCGGCGACCGGCATCTCGGAGCTCCGCGGAGTGCAATCCGAGGCCGCGCCGGCCACGCCCACACCGACCCCCACCGTCGCACCGAAGCCGGCGGCCGCGCCCGCTCCGGCCCCGGCGGGCCCGGCGGCCCGACCCGGCACGGTGCCCCCGGCCGCCTCGTCCACCGGGCCGGCATCCACTCCGGCGACCAACGAAGCTGCGCTGCCCCTCACGGCCACCACCGGCCGCACCGAGATCGGATTCCCCCAGTTCGGACTGGTCGGCGGCCTGGCGGCAGCGCTCCTGGCGGGCATCATCGCGCCGGTTCTCGGCCGGCGCCGGAAGGCGGCCGCAGAGTGACCGGGCTGCTGCCACCCCCCACGAGCGGCGCGCCGGTCGACTCCGAGCAGCCGCTTGACCGGCATCCGCTCGCTCAGCCGGCGGAGCCCGGCCACGCCACCAGCCTGCCCGGCTACCCCGACGAGCACGCCGACGACGCCCGGCCGCAGAAGCTCATCCGCGTCGCCGAGGTGAGCGACCGCGTCTTCCGGGGCATCAGCCGCGGCGGTGGGCTGATCGTGCTGCTGATCATGGTGCTGGTGGGCATCTTCCTCAGCGTGAACGCCGTGCAGGCGGTCTCGGCCGTGGGCGTGGTGGAGTTCGTCACCGAGACCCAGTGGTCGCCCGAGACGAACACCTTCGGCATCGCCGCGCTGCTCACCGGAACGGTGCTGATCGCCGTGGTGGCCCTCGTGGTCGCACTGCCGCTGGCCCTCGGCATGGCGCTGTTCCTCACCGAGGTGACCACCGGGGGCTTCCAGCGCATGCTGCGCTCGGTCATCGACCTGATGGCCGCCGTGCCCTCGGTGGTGTTCGGCCTCTGGGGGCTGGCGTTCCTGCAGGTGCAGATCGTGCCGTTCGCGCGCTGGCTGTCGACCTGGTTCGGCTGGATCCCGATCTTCGCGGTCGACGGCGCCGACCCCGACAACCCGCTGCCGAACGACTCGCTCTACACCTCGTCGACCTTCATCGCCGGGCTCGTCGTGGCACTGATGATCGTGCCGATCATGACCTCGATGATGGTGGAGTCGTTCTCCCGGGCGCCGATCGGCGAGCGGGAGGCGGCCTTCGCGCTCGGCGCCACGCGCTGGGGCATGATCAAGTCGGTGGTGCTGCCGTTCGGCAAGGGCGGCATCATCGGCGGCACGATGCTGGGGCTCGGCCGGGCGCTCGGCGAGACGATCGCCATCTACCTGATCATCGCGCCGATCTTCCAGATCAACATCCACATCCTGCAGCGCGGGGCGAACTCCATCGCCGCCCACATCGCCCTCCGGTACGGCGAGGCGAACCCGTTCGCGATGAGCGCGCTGATGGCCGCGGGGCTCGCGCTGTTCATCCTCACCATGCTGGTGAACTTCACCGCCTCGATCGTGATCTCCCGATCGCGCTCCGGCGCCGAGAGCGAGGGCTGATGTCGACGACGCTTCCACGACTCGACCTTCCCGAGATCGACGACGAACCGGGCCGGGTGATCATCGGGTTCTCCCGCGACGACGTGCTCACGGTGAGCGGCGCGGCGGTGGCCGGACTGAGCATCGGCCTGCTCTTCACCGTGGTCATCGGCATCATCCCGCCGGCCTGGATGCTGGTGGTCTCGTATCTCTGGTTCGTCGCCATCTACACCACCCTCGTCTTCCTGCGCGAGCGTGGCCCTGCCGTGCGCGACCGGTTCTGGACGGTGCTGCTCTGGTCGGCCGGCGTCGTGGTGGTGGGGTCGCTCGCCCTCGTGGTGGTGTTCACGCTGATCAGCGGCCGCGACGTGTTCGCCCAGATGGTCGACCCCGCGAGCGGCCAGGACTTCTGGCAGCGCCTGCACTTCTTCACGCAGGACATGGGCGGCGTCGGCCCGCTGGCCGAGCTCGACTCGGGCGGCATCCTGTACGCCCTGGTGGGAACCATCGTGCAGATCAGCATCGCGTTGATCATCACCGTTCCGCTCGGGCTCACGACGGCCATCTTCCTCAACGAGGTGGGCGGGCGGCTCGCCCGGTTCGTGCGCACCATCGTGGAGGCCATGACCGCGTTGCCCTCGGTGGTGGCGGGACTGTTCATCTACGCCGCCGTGATCGTGGCGTTCACCCACCAGTTCAACGGGTTCGCCGCGGCGCTGGCGATCACGGTGCTGATGCTGCCGATCATGATCCGCTCCTCCGACGTCGTGCTGCGCCTCGTGCCCGGCAACCTGCGTGAGGCGGGGCTCGCGCTCGGCGCGGGCCAGTGGTCGGTGATCTGGCGCGTGGTGCTGCCGACGGTGCGTTCGGGGCTCACCACTGCGATCATCCTGGCCACCGCCCACGGAATCGGTGAGACCGCCCCGGTGCTGCTCACGGCGGGCGTCACGTCGAACCTCAACTTCAACCCGTTCGACGGCCCGATGACCTCGCTGCCGCTCGCCGCGCTGGAGTTCGTGAAGAGCTCGCAGAACACCATGAAGGCGCGCGGCTTCGCCACCGCCGCCTTCCTGCTGGTGCTGGTGCTCGTGCTGTTCCTGATCGCCCGGGCGATCGGCGGCCAGGAGCCGGGCAAGCTCACACCGCGCCAACGGCAGCGGCTGTCCCGGCGCTCGGTCGACACGGCCAAGCGGATGCGCCGCAGCCGCCGCTCGGCCGCCGAACGGCGGTGGTACGCCGCCAACCCGGGCTGGTCGGCGGCGCTGGAGACCGAGCTGGGGTTCCCCCCGCCCGACCCGGTACTGCCCGCTGAGCCCACTCGGTCCACCGAGCCTGCCCGGCCCACCGACCCCATCCAGCGCACCGACCCCGTCCAGCCCACCGATCAGCCCGACCCGACCGGAGAACCCCGATGACCCGCCGCACCTCAGCCCGCCGCCGCTCGCTCACCGCCTCGATCGGTGCGCTGCTCTGCCTCGCGGCCATCGCCCTCACCGCCGGCCCCGCCTCGGCGGTGAGCTATCAGCGCATCTCGGGCGCCGGTTCGAGCTGGGCGGGCAACGCCGTGCTGCAGTGGCAGGCCGATGTGAAGAACCAGGGCGTCACCGTCGACTACAACCCCAACGGCTCCTCGCAGGGACGCAAGGACTTCGCCGCCCAGGTGGGCACCGACTTCACGGTCTCGGAGATCCCGTACCGCGGCGACACCGCCGACCCGCGTGACACCAGCTACCCCGAGTTCGGCTTCTCCCAGATGCCGATGGTGGCCGGTGGCACCTCGTTCATGTACAACCTGCCCGTGAACGGATCGCGGTACACCGAGCTCAAGCTCTCGCAGGAGGCCGCCGCGGGCATCTTCTCGGGCCAGATCCTGCGCTGGAACGACCCGGCCATCGCCGCCGACAACCCGGGGGTCAACCTCCCCGACGCCCCCATCACCGTGGTGGTGCGCTCCGACGGCTCGGGGGCGACGGCGCAATTCACCCTGTGGATGCTGCGCCAGTTCCCGGCCGCCTATCAAGCCCTCTGCAGCGCCTCCGGTGCGTGTGACGGCGCCCACGCCACCAGCTACTTCCCGGCCGCGAACCTGCCGAACTTCGTGCCGCAGTCGGGGTCGGTGGGTGTGACGACCTACACCCAGAACACCGAGTACACGATCAACTACGACGAGTACTCCTACGCCCAGCAGGTGGGCTACCCGGTGGCCCAGCTGAAGAACGCGGCCGGCTTCTACACGGTGCCGTCGGAGGGGGCGGTGGCGGTGGCCCTCATCCAGGCCCGCATCAACACCGACCAGAACGACCCGAACTACCTCTCGCAGGATCTGTCGGCCGTGTACCAGTACGGCGATCCGCGGTCGTACGCGCTCTCGGCCTACTCGTACTTCTTCGTGCCCACGCAGACCACCGCCGGCTTCGACACCGCCAAGGGCGCCACGCTCGGCTTCTTCACGCAGTACTCCCTCTGCGAGGGCCAACGCAAGATGGGGCCGCTCGGGTACTCGCCGCTGCCGATGAACCTCGTGCTCGCGGCTCTGGAGGAGGTGCGCAAGATCCCCGGCATCGATGCCGAGACGGTCGCCAAGCTCGACGCGGTGAAGAACAGCACCCTCGATGCCAACGGCGGCAACCCGTGCAACAACCCCACCTTCCAGCCCGGAGACGACCCCTCGCACAACGTGCTCGTCGACACGGCTCCGTTCCCCGCCGGTTGCGACGAGGCCTGCCAGGCGCCCTGGCGGCTCGCCGGGTCGGGAGTGGCGGCGTCGGGGCCCACGTTCGAGGCGGGCAGCGGCGAGGCCGCCGCCCCTGCGGCGAGCGACCCCACCGCGGCCACGGGCGGCGCTCCGGCCGCGGCCGCTCCGGCCGCCCAAGGAGCGGCCGCCGGCTCCGCCCCGGTGTGCGACGCCGACACCGGGGTGTGCTCCGGCTCGGTCGGCAGCAGCACGGGCAGCACGGTGGCGGGCCTCGCCGTGACCCCGGTTTCGACGGTGCTGCCCGGGCAGCAGGGCTGGGCCGGGCCGCAGACGCTGATGCTGCTCGCCGCGGGGCTCGGCGCCGCCCTGCTGCTCGGGCCGCCCCTCGTGTCGCGGCTGGCGGGCCGCCGCGGCTCGACATCCGGGCGGCGGTGACCGCGGTGACGACCCTCTCCACCACCCCTCCCGAACCCCGGGAGGGCTTGCTGGCCGACACGCCCAGGCCGCGACGATCGCGCCGCCCGGATGGAGCCGGCGCACCGCGCTGGGTCGAGGCGCCGCCCTTCGAGAAGTGGCTCTCGCTCGTGCTCACCATGGCCTCGGTGACGATCATCGCGCTGCTGGTGAACGTGACCTTCATCTCGCAGGTGCAGCACTACGCCAGCCAGGCCGCCCTCTATGAGCAGATCCGGCTGAGCCTGGCGCAGGGGGCCGCACCCACGGGCCCACTGAACAGCGACGGCACGCTGGTGACGCCCGGCACGCCGATCGCGGTGCTCAGCGCGCCCGACATCGGCATCGGCCACGAGGTGGTGGTGGAGGGCACCGCCTCCGCGCAGACCATGGTGGGCATCGGCCACCGCCGTGACACCGCGCTGCCCTGTCAGCTCGGAACCGCGGTGCTGATGGCCCGCGCCGGCGCCTACGGGGGAGTGGGGCAGTCGTTCAAGAACCTCGCCGTGGGCTCCACCTTCACCGTCTCGATGGGACAGGGCACCTGCACCTACGAGGTGACCGGGTCGCGGATGCCCGGCGACCAGGCTCCTCCCGCTCCGGTGGGAACCGAGGGTCGCCTCACGCTCACGACGGCGTCGGGGTACCCGTTCTTCCCGACGGAGGTGTACCGCGTCGACGCGCGCCTCGTCGGCGACGGGCTCGGTCGCCCCGCCGTGGGTCTGCCCACCGGAGCTCTGCCCACCTCGGAGGCGGCGATGGGGGTCGACACGTCGAACCTGTTCGGCCTCGTACTGCTGCTCCAGCTGCTCGTGGGCCTGGCCATCGGCACCACCCTGCTCTGGAAGCGGTGGGGGCGCTGGCAGGCCTGGATCATCTGCGGCCCCGCCGTGCTCGCCGTCGGCATCCTCGCCGCCGGTGCCGTGAACCAATGGCTGCTGCCGAACCTGCTGTGATCAGCATGCAGCCCGCCCCGCTCGAAGGAGACCGATGAGATTCCCCCTGATTCCGAACCGATCCGCCGCGATCGACAGCCCGCCCCCGACGGCAAAGGCGACGGCGGAGGCGCCGGCCCTGGCGCCGGCGTACGGCCCGGCCGAGGCCCCGGTGGGTGAGATCACCGAACCGCTGGGGCGGCCGTTCGACTCGATCCTCGCCCAGGGCGGGTTCGACGAGGAGCAGGTGCGGCGCGAGCTGTTCGGCGAGAGCACGGCGGCGGAGCTCGTGGCCGACAACATCTCGGCCTGGTTCGGCTCCCGCAAGGTGCTCGACCGGGTCTCCCTCACCATGGAGGCCGGCAAGGTGACCGCGCTGATCGGGCCGTCGGGGTGCGGCAAGTCGACCTTCCTGCGCATCCTGAACCGGATGCACGAGATGATCCCCTCGGCGTCGCTGTTCGGTGAGGTGCGGCTCGCGGGCCAGAACATCTACGAGCCGTCGCAGCGCATCACGGTGGCGCGGCGCAACATCGGAATGATCTTCCAGAAACCCAACCCGTTCCCCGCCATGAGCATCTTCGAGAACGTGGTGGCCGGGCTGAAGATGTCGGGCGTCAGGGCCACCCGCGAGCAGAAAGACCTGCTCGTCGAGGACTCCTTGCGCAAGGCCGCCCTGTGGGACGAGGTGAAAGACCGGCTCGAGCAGCCGGGCGGCGGTCTCTCGGGCGGCCAGCAGCAGCGCCTGTGCATCGCCCGCTCCCTCGCCGTGTCGCCCCAGGTGCTGCTGATGGACGAACCGTGCTCGGCCCTGGACCCCACCTCCACCCGGCGCGTCGAGGAGACCATCGCCTCGCTCCGGGGTCAGGTGACCGTGGTGATCGTCACGCACAACATGCAGCAGGCGGCCCGGGTCTCCGACGAGTGCGCCTTCTTCCTCGCCGCGCAGAACACCCCGGGGGTGATCGTGGAGCACGGCGCCACCTCGGCCATGTTCGGCGATCCGCAGGATCAGCGCACCACCGACTACGTCAACGGCCGGTTCGGGTGACCTGGCGGAGCGTGCTGGGGCTCGCCGTCTCGGCCTTCCTGCTCGTGGGACTGCTGTGCTGGATCCTCGCGATGCCGGCGCCGGCCCGACTGGTGGGGGCGGCCTGGCCGGCAGCCATCGACTCGACCACGGGGGTGGCGAACGGATGACGCGACACGCAGGAGACCGGCCCGCGAGCGGCCGGCGGGGCGCGATCACGGCGTGGGCGAGCCTCGTCGTGGCGCTGGGGGCGCTCGGGGTGCTGGCCGTGCTGGTGGCCCCCCTGCTGTTCCCGGGGGCAGCCCCGGGTACCTGGGCCGCGCCCGCGAGCCCCGCCACGGCCTTCCCGCCCGCCATGGCCCAGGATGCCGCGGCCGAGCTCGCCCAGGCGGGGGCGGGCGACGCCGCGTCGGACCCGGTGCCGGATCGGCCGCCCGTGCCGGGCCAGCCGATCGGGCTCAGCATTCCCGCGGTCGGGTTGAGCACCGCGGTGCGGGCGATGGATGTCGCCCCCGGAGGCGTGGTCGACCCGCCGGGCCCCACCTTCGCCTATTGGCTCTCGGCGTACGGGGTCGCCGGGCCGGCGGCCGGCAACACGGTGTACATCGCCGGGCACACCTTCCGCGGCGGCGGGGCCGTGTTCAACCCGCTGCTCGACGTGCCGAACGAGCAGAGCGCCGTCGCGGCGGGCGATGCGATCGCGGTGGAGACCCCCGAGGCGGTCTACGACTACGTGGTCACCGACGTGCAGCGCTACGACAAGGCCTCGGTCGACCAGCAGTCCGAACTCTGGGAGCAGGTTCCGGGGCGACTGGTTCTCGTCACCTGCTTCCAGTACGACGACTCCCAGGCCTCCACCCAGAACCTGGTGATCTTCGCCCGCCTGGCCGGCAGCTGAACGGCCGACGAACGCACATGACGCATCATCCGCTCGGCTACGCCGTCTTCACCGACCTCGCGCGCGAGGATCGCACCCGCTGGATCGCGCACCGGCGCGACCTGCTCCGGGCCCTCCCCGACCGGTACCAGCCGGGCCACACCTCCGCCGTGCAGGGGCCGCTCGTGGAACCGATGGAGCCCGAGCGCCAGTCGGTGATCTGGCGGGTGTTCTCGAGCGGTCACCAGGAGCTCGCCCACTCCGCCACGCTCTTCTCGTCGGCCGAACGCGCGAGGGAGAGTCTGGAGAGCATCGCCCGCCATCGCAGCCTGTTCGTGCCGCGCTGCGCCCGGCTGCCCGACTCGCGCCAGTTCGGCTGGGTGCACACCCTGCGCGGCACCCCGCTCGTGCTGGCCAGCCGGTTCTACGACAACTGGCGCGACCGCAACGACGCGCTCGCCGTGTTCGAGAGGGCGTTCGCCCGGCTCGGCGTCGACCCGGGCGGAGCTCAGCGGCCGGTTCCGCCGCTGGCGTTCCTCCAGGTGCCGGTGATCGCCGAGTTGCGGGTCGCTCCGCCGCCCCTGCTCGAGGCCGAGCGCCGCCGGCCCGTGCGGAACATCGGGCGGAACGTGCCGCGCTGACCGGCCGCGGCGCCGGCGGCTGTTGGCGGTGAGCCCGCCGAGCCCGCCGCGCTACCGCTCGGCGAGGGCCGCCGCCAGGAACGGCGCGGTCGTGCTCTCCTTCACCGCGGCCACCTCGCGCGGGGTGCCCTCGGCCATCACGGTGCCGCCGGCGTCGCCCGCGCCCGGGCCGAGATCGATCACCCAGTCGGCCTGGGCCACCACCCGCATGTCGTGCTCCACCAGGATGACCGTGTTGCCGCCGTCCACCAGTCGCTGCAGGTGCTCGAGCAACCGGTCGGTGTCGGCAGGGTGCAGGCCAGAGGTGGGCTCGTCGAGCAGATAGAGAGTGTCGCCGCGCTGCGCCCGGCGGAGCTCCGACGCGAGTTTCACCCGCTGCGCCTCGCCGCCCGAGAGCTCGGTGGCCGGCTGCCCGAGGGCCACGTAGCCGAGCCCCACGTCCAGCAGCGCGTCGAGGTGCCGCACCGCCTCGGGGTCGTCGGCGAAGAGCTCGCGCGCCCGCACCACGCTCAGGCCGAGCACGTCGGCGATGGTCGCGCCGTGCAGCTCGATCTCGAGGGTCTCGGGGTTGTACCGGGCGCCGTGGCAGGTGCTGCAGGGCGCGTGCACGGTGGGCAGGAACAGCAGCTCCACCTCCATCGTGCCCTCGCCCTTGCAGGTGGGGCAGCGGCCGCTCGGCAGATTGAACGAGAACCGGCTCGCGGCGTAGCGCCGCCGCTTCGCCTCCGGGGTCGCCGCGAACAGGGCCCGGATGCGGTCGAACAGTCCCGTATAGGTCGCCACGTTCGACCGCGGGGTGCGGCCGATCGGCTTCTGGCTCACCTGCACCACCCTCCGCAACCGCTCGGCCGAGCCCACGGCGCGTCCCGTCGTCTCGGCGGGCGCCGGGGTCAGCAGCAGGTCGTCGGCGGGGGCGTCGGCCGCCGGGTCGGATGCCGTCTCCGCGGCGTCGTCGAGCTCGCTGGCGAGGCTCTGGCGCAGTAGGTCGGGCAGGGCCTGGTTCACGAGCGTCGACTTGCCCGACCCCGAGACGCCGGTCACGGCGGTGAGGCAGCCGAGCGGGAACGACACCGAGAGGTGCGACAGGTTGTTGCGCGACACGTCGGTGAGCTCGAGGCGCTCGCCGGCCGGGCGGGGCCCGGGCGCATCCGGAACCGGCCCCGCGTTCTCGAAGAGGTAACGCCTGGTCACCGACTCGTCGGCCTCGCGCAGGCCCTCGAGGGGGCCCGAGTAAACGACCGTGCCGCCCGCGGCGCCCGCACCCGGTCCGATGTCGACGATCCAGTCGGCCTCGCGGATGACGTCGAGGGAGTGCTCGACGAAGAACACCGTGTTGCCGTTGTCGCGCAGGGTGCGCAGGATGCCGAGGAGCGCCTGGGTGTCGGCCGGATGCAGGCCCGCCGAGGGCTCGTCGAGCACGAACACCACGCCGAACAGCTGCGAGAGTACCTGGGTGGCCAAGCGCATGCGCTGCAGCTCGCCCGAGGAGAGCGTTGGGGTGGTGCGGTCGAGCGAGAGGTAGCCGAGCCCGAGGTCGGTGATGGGACCGAGGCGGGCGAGCAGCTCGCCCACCAGGCGCTGGGCGGCGAGACGTTTCTCGGGGGCGAGCGGGCCGGCGGCTGCACCGCTCTCGCCTCGGGCCGCGCCCACGCCGGCTCCGGATGCGCCCACGCCCGCGGGCTCCCACCCCGGCTCCAGCGCCCCGGCCATCAGCGCGGCCACGTCGTCCAGCGGCATCGCGGCCACCTCGGTGATGGTGCGGCCCTCGAAGGTCACCGCGAGAGCCTCGGGCTTCAGCCGCCGGCCGTCGCAGGTGGGGCACACGACGCTCTTCATGAAGGTCGACGCGCGTTCCCGCATCCGGGCGCTCTTGGAGTTCGCGAAGGTGTCGAGCACGTACCGCCGCACGCCGAGGAACGTGCTCATGTAGCGCGGTTCGCGCCCGGCCGCCACGGCCTTGCGCACCTCGGCGGGCGAGCGGTCGGTGAAGATGGGCACCTGCGGCGACTCGTCGGTGAACAGGGCCCAGGTGCGCTGCTCCTCGCTCAGGTCGCGCCACGGAACGTCGATGTCGTAGCCCAGCGAGATGAGGCTGTCGCGCAGCTGCTTGCCGTGCCAGGCGGTGGGCCAGGCGGCGAGGGCGCCGTCACGGATGCTCAGGCCGTCGTCGGGCACCATGAGCTCGAGCGGCACGTCGTACACGCGGCCGAGCCCGTGGCAGGTGGGGCAGGCGCCCTGCACGGTGTTGGCCGAGAAGTCCTCGGCGAAGAGCATCGGGGCGCCGGGCGGGTAGGTGCCCACCCGCGAGAAGAGCATGCGCACCACGGTGGCGATGGTGGTGGCGCTGCCCACGGTGGAGCGGGCGCTGCCGCCCGTGCGCTGCTGCGGGAGCGCCACCGCGGGTGGGAGCCCCTGGATCGAGTCGACGTCGGGCACCCCCACCTGGTCGATCAGGCGCCGCGCGTACGGCGCGACCGACTCGAAGTACCGGCGCTGCGCCTCGGCGTAGAGGGTGCCGAAGGCCAGCGAGCTCTTGCCGGAGCCCGAGATGCCGGTGAAGGCCACGAGTGCGTCGCGCGGAACGTCCACGTCGACGTTCTGCAGGTTGTGCTCGCGCGCCCCCCGAACCCGCACCAGGTCGAACGTCGTGTCGGCGGGGCGCGGCTCAGAGGAGGTCATCTGATCCAGTCTGCCCTCAACCGCCCGGAATCGCCCTTCGGTGTCCCCTTCATAGGGGACACAAATGAAGATGTGTTGGCATGGAGCACATGCCCCCACGCAGTACCCGACCGTTCACCCTGCTCATCGGCGCGCTCGCCGTCTGCACCCTCGCCCTCACCGGATGCGTCGCCTCCGGATCGACCTCCGAATCGGCCGTCTCCGCCGACGGCGCCGCTCAGGCCGCCGCCGCGACCGAGCGCGTGTCGGTCGAAGCCGTCTCGCCCGCCACCGGCAGCCTCACCGGCGGAGCCGAGGTCACGGTGACCGGCGCGGGCTTCGACGGCGATTCGGTCGTCACCGCCGTGCAGTTCGGCACCGAGGCGGCCCCGAGCTTCGCCGTGGTCGACGACGGATCGCTCACCGCGGTGACCCCCGCATCCGTCGACTACGCGGTGGCCTCCGTGCCCGTGACGGTGACGCTCGACGACGGCTCGGTGGTGACCCTGGAGAACGGCTTCGGCTACGAGATCCAGACCCCGGTCGACAGCCAGATGAACTACGCCTTCACGTACTGGAAGGACTACAACCTCGCCGAGTGGGGCCAGTTCCCCGACAACGACTGCGGCAACTTCGTGAACCAGGCGATGCTCGCGCGCGGCTGGACCCAGAGCGACGACTGGTTCAGCGAGTACGCCACCACGGGCGACTACAGCTACAGCTGGATCCGCGGCAACGAGATGGACGCGTACTACGCCTCCCGCCCCGACACCACCCGCCTCGAGCTCACGCAGCGCGACCAGGTGAAGGTGGGTGATGTGGCGATGTTCGACTGGGACCCGCAGAACGACAACGGTGTCGACCACACCATGATCGTGTCGAAGGTCACGAAGAACCTCGACGGCACCACCTCGATCAAGCTCGTGGGCCACACCGTCGACGCCCAGTACCGCGACCTCGACACGGCCATCACGGTCGAGAACCCGGGCGGCACCGCGCACTTCTGGTCGATCGCCTGACCCGCCCGGCCACTCCGCGAGGCCCCAGGGCTACTCGGTCGCCGTGTGCGTGGCCGCCGTGCGGAAGTCGGTGTACATGTACGGGTTGTCGAGCACCTTGGTCTCGGGGATGTCGGGGTTCATGCCGCCCGTCCAGGTCTCCTCGCCCAGGATCGACTGCAGGTACTCCACGGTGCTCTCCACCATCGTGCGGGTGCGCGCCAGGTCGTGCCCCACGAGCTCGCCGTCGTACTTCGCCACGCGCCCGTCGACGAGCACCGTGTGCACGTCGGCCCGGCCCACCTGCAGCGCCACGTGCCCGTAGGGGTTCGTGACCGGGAACATCGAGGGCGATCCGTCGTTCTTCAGCAGCACCAGGTCGGCCTTCTTGCCCACCTCGATGCTGCCCGTCACGTCGTCGAGCCCGAGCGCTCGGGCCCCGCCGCGCGTCGCCCAGTCGACCACGTGCTCGGCCCGCAGGTGCGAGTGCGTCACCGTCTCGCCCTTCTCGTGCGCCTGCACGTGCTCCCACGAGCGGTCGGCACCGAGCGTCGAGCGCATCGCGGTGAACAGGTCGCTCGAGAACCACACGCTCGTGTCGACCGACAGTGACATCGGGATGCCGTGCTCCCGCAGCACCCACGACGGCGGGTAACCCTGACCGCAGCTCTGCTCGCTCTCGGTCGAGAGCGACACCGATCCGCCGGTGGCTGCGATGCGCTGGTAGGAGTCGTTGCTGAGGGTGGCCGCGTGCACGTAGACCGTCTCAGGAGTCATGAACCCGTTCTCGTGCATCAGCCGGATGCCGTCGTCGTTCGTGGCGCCCCACACCCCGGCGTGCGTGGTGACGGGCAGGCCCAGCTCGCGGGCCACCTCGAACGCGCCGCGTTCGGGGAACGCCGGGTCGCCGGTGACGTCGAACGCCAGCTGGAACCGCAGCAGGTCGGAGCCGGTGTCGTTGGCCCGCACGAAGGCCTTGAAGTCGGGGTTCGCCGACCACTCCCACGGAGCCCCGAAGATGTTGCCGGGCGCGAACACGAACCGTCCCTTCGATTCGCGCAACGACTGCAGCGCTGCCTCGGCGTGCTCGAGGGTGCGCAGCCCGTGCGACCAGTCGACCGTGGTGGTGACGCCGGCGTCGATCGCATCCAGCGCCGAGAGCGCGTTGCCGGCGTAGATGTCCTCGGGCCGGAAGTGCTGCCCGTACTCGAGGTAGTACCAGACGAAGTACTGCGTCAGCGTCCAGTCGGCGCCGTAGCCGCGCATCGCCGTCTGCCACATGTGGCGGTGCGTGTCGATCATGCCGGGCATCAGGATGCCGCCGGCCGCGTCGATCTCGAACGTGCCGTCGGGCACGGCCAGGGCGCTGCCCACCTCGGCGATCCGGTCGTCGATCACGAGCACGTCGCCGTGCCGGATGACGTCGTGCCGATCGTTCATGGTGAGCACGAGGGCGTCACGGAAGACGGTGGGACGCCCGTCGGTGGGGAGGGCGGGGGCGGGTACGGACATGAACGGCTCCTTTGCCGGGCGGGTGGATGGGTGGCCGTCAGAGGGCGACGGTGGGGTAGTCCTTGCCGAGCCAGTGCGAGAGCTTCTGGGCGTACTCGCGCTGGAACGACAGCGGACCCTGGAGGGCGGCGTAGTCGTCGTCGTAGATGGCGATGAAGATGGTGAGGCAGAGAAAGAAGTGCGCCCCGATCTCGAACAGGGCCACGTAGTCGTGGTCCACGAGCGCGGCGCGCTCGGCATCCGTGAGCCGCAGCCAGGTGGTGCGCTCGGCGGGGTCGCCGTTGCCGAGCCGCGTGCCGAGATCGTTCTCCCACCGGCTCACGAGGGCCTCGGGATCGGCCTTGTAGGCCGCCAGTAGTTCCGGGTCGCGGTCGACCTGGTAGAGGAACTTGTTCACGAAGTACACGCTCATCGCACGTCTCCAGTCATCTCGGGTCGCCGTTCGGGTACCAGGTGAAGTACGCCTCCATGGTGTGGAAGAGGTCGAGGTTGTCGACGTAGGCCGCCTTCTCGGGCCCCGCGATGCCCATCATCAGGATGAGGTCCATGAAGCCGTGCGTGGCGTTGCCCGAACCCGACATCGACTCGTGCGTCACGTTCGCGAGGATCGCCTCGATGTCGCCGTTGCCGAGCCACTCGATGGCCTGCCGGTCGAACACCGGGTCGGGCCCCGTCTCGCCGAACTGCCGCGGCCCGCCGAGCTCGAGCGAGAGGTGGCCGCTGCCCACGGCCGCGATGCGCTGGTCGGAGGGGTACTCGTCGATGATCTCGCGGATGGCCCGCCCCAGATCCCAGAACCGCTTCGGGCTCGGCAACGGCGGCGCGAAGATGTTCGTGTAGATCGGCACGATCGGCAGGTCGGCATCCGGCCGCGTGGTGATGATGGGGCAGATGATCGAGTGGTCGATCTTCAGCTCGTGGCTCACCGAGAAGTCGAAGCCGCGGTCCAGCAGCCCCTGCAGCAGAAAGCCCGACAGGTGCTCGTGGCCCTCGAGCTCGTAGGTCGGGATGCCGAACTCGCGCTCCTCGTTGGAGAACGTGGCGTCGTAGCGCGGCTGCTTGCCGATCAGGAAGGTGGGGTAGTTGTCGTAGAAGAACTGGTGGAAGTGGTCGGCACCCACCATCACCAGCACGTCGGGCTTCGCGGCGGTGAGGGTCTCGCGGTACGCCTCGACCTTGCGCTTCCACTCGGCGGCCTGGGGCATCCGCTCTTCGGGTGGGGTGAGCTCGGTGGCCTTCAGATAGAACGGATGATGCGTGGTGGCGAGTACGGCGGTGAGTTCGGCCATCAGCTCTCCTTCGGGGGTGTGTAGACGGCGTTGCGGTCGACCTCGGCGTACACGGCCGGGCCGATGGGGTTCTCGCGCTCCTCGGCGAGGTGGCCGATGAGGCCGGCCGTGCGGGCCAGCAGCGCGAAGCCGCGCAGCAGGTCGACGGGCAGTCCGGCGTCGGCGAGGGCGGCTCCGGCGACACCGGCGCCGTTGAGGGGGAGCGTTCGCCCGATGATCTCCGGATGCACGCGGCCCACGGCCTCGAACAGCTCCAGGTGCGGCCCCTTCACCCCGGACTCCTCGGCGATGCGGATGATCACCGGCGTGCGCGGGTCGCCGTTCTTGTGCACGGGGTGCCCGAGGCCGGGCACCTTCCCGCCGGCGGCGCGGGTGGCCGTGATGGCCTCGCGAGCGGCCGCATCCCAGTCGTCGGCGGTGTGGCCAGAGGTGTCGCCGAGCCCGGCGACGACGCCGTGCAGGTAGAGCCCGGTGTCTTCCGTGACGCCGAGGAAGCGCGAACCGCCGCCGAGCAGGCCCGCGGCGATGGCGCCCTGCAGCGAGTCGGGCGCGCTGTAGTAGGTGAGGCGGGCGGCGATGGCCGTGGGGGTGAAGCCGTGATCGGCGAGCGACACCAGCACGGCCTCGAACACGCGCAGCTGGCCCGGGGTGGGCCGGCGCTTGGTGGCGAGCCAGTAGGCCAGCTCGCCGAACGAGATCTGCCCGAGCAGCTCGCCGGCCAGGTCGTGGCCGAGCAGCGAGATGCTGTCGGTGGTGCTCGTGCCGATGGCGGTGGGGAACTCAGGCATCGTTCGCCTTTCTGGAGAGCCAGCCGCGGATGAGCTCGTCGTGCTCGCCGAGGGTGGGCGGTGGGGAGTCGTACCGGGCGGGGGTGCGCGAGAACCGGATCGGGTTGCGGATGACCGGCACCGCCCGGTCGCCCTCGCCCACCGACACCACCGGTTCGAGCCCGAGCCGTTCGGCCAGCGCCACCCCGCCGTCGATCGTGTTGATGGGCCCGCAGGCGATGCCCGCCTCGGTGAGCACGTCGAACCACTCGCCGATCGTCCGGGTGGCCAGGGCCTGCACCAGCAGCGGGCGCAGCTCGGCGCGGTTGCGGTTGCGGTCCTCAGTGCGGGCGAACCGCGGGTCGTCGGCCAGCTCCGCGAGCCCGAGCACCTCGACCAGTCGCCGGAACTGGCCGTCGTTCGCGGCCACCACGATGATCTCGCCGTCGCTGGCGGGCAGCGGCTCGTACGGGAACAGACTCGGATGCGCGTTGCCCATCCGGAACGGCACGCTGCCCCCGGCGACGTACGTCGACGAGTGGTTCGCCATCGCGGCCAACGCCGTGGAGAGCAGGTTCACCTCGATGTGCTGGCCCTCGCCGGTGCGCGAGCGGTGGTCGAGCGCGGCCAGGATGCCGATGGTGGCCTGCATGCCGGTCATGATGTCGAACACCGAGACACCGCTGCGGTAGGCCGGGCCGTCGGGGTCGCCGGTGAGGCTCATCAGCCCCGACATCGCCTGCACGATGAGGTCGTAGCCGGGCAGGGAGGCGCCGCCCGCGCTGCCGAAACCGCTGATCGAGGCGTACACCGCGCCGGGGTTCACCGCCGCCACGGCCGCGTAGTCGAGGCCGAACTTCGCGAGCCCGCCCGGCTTGAAGTTCTCGATCACCACGTCGGCCCGGGTGGCGAGCTCGAGTGCCGCCGCCCGGTCGCCGGCGTCGCGGAAGTCGAGCACCACGTCGTACTTGTTGCGGTTGATGCCGAGGTAGTAGGTCGACACCCCGTCGCGCTCGGGCGGGGCCCAGGCTCGCGTCTCGTCGCCGCCGGGGCTCTCCACCTTCACCACGGTGGCGCCGAGGTCGGCGAGCTGCTGCGTGGCGAAGGGGCCGGCGAGCACCCGCGAGAAGTCGGCCACGAGCAACCCGTCCAGGGGCCCGCCGGTGGCGGCCCTGGCGGGTTCGGGCAGTGCGGCGTGACGGGGCCGGCGAGCGGTCGGATACGGGGTGTCCGCCATGCAGAACTCCTCATCGAATTCTTCGGTCAACTGTCCGCTGTGCGGATAACAGCAGTGAAATGCATTCACGCTGCCGTGTCAAGAGTCGTCTTCCCCGACATCCCCTCGCTGCGTTTCAGCAGTGGATGCGGTATGAATTACTGAACGGACGACCGACCGCAGGAGATCTATGCGCGACACGAGCACCCCGGAGTTCATCGAGGCGATCGCCCGCGGGCTCGACGTGATCACGGCCTTCGGCAGCACCGGGCAGGCGCAGACGCTCAGCGAGCTCTCCGCCGCCACCGGGCTCGCCCGCCCCACGGTGCGGCGCATCCTGATCACCCTCGCCGAGCTCGGGTACGTGCGCAGTGATGGCGGCAGCTTCTCGCTCACGCCCCGGGTGCTCGACCTGGGCATGGCCTACGTGTCGGCCTCGAACCTCTGGGAGATCGCCCGCCCGCACCTCACCGAGCTCAGCCGTGCCACCGGCGAGTCGTGCTCGCTGGCGCAGCTCGACGGCAGCGACATCGTGTACGTGGCGCGCGTGGCGGTGCCCAAGCTCGTCGCCCTGTCGGTGTCGATCGGCACCCGGTTCCCCGCCGTGGCCACGTCGCTGGGCAAGGTGCTGCTCGCGGCGCTCGACCGGGAGTCGCTCGAGCGGGTGCTCGAGCACCCGTCGCGCTCGGGTGTGGTGCCGGCCTGGCAGCCGGGCGTCGACGAGCTCGACAGCGCGCTCCGCGAGGTGCGGGCCGCGGGCTGGGCCCTCACCGACCAGCAGCTGGCCCCCGCCATCCGCTCGGTCGCCGCCCCGGTCCGCGACGGCGCGGGCCGGGTGGTCGCCGCGGTGAACGTGAACGTGCACGCCGCCGAGACCAGCGTGGAGACGCTCGTCGAGGGGCACCTGCCGAGGCTGCTCACCACGGCTGCCGCCATCAGCGCCGACTGGGCGCGGTGGGAGAGCCGGCCGCTCGCGGAGGTCGTGCGATGAGCGGGGCGGATGCTCGTGCGCGGCTGCTCGTCGTGATCGCCAGCACGCGTCCCGGCCGGGTGGGCGGCGCCGTGGGGGAGTGGGTGGTCCAGGCCGCCCGCGCCTCGGCTGCGTTCGAGGTGGAGGTGGCCGATCTCGCGGAGCTCGGCCTGCCCCTGCTCGACGAGCCGGCGCATCCGCGTCTTCGCGACTACCGGCACGACCACACGCACCGCTGGAGCGCCCAGGTCGACCGGGCCGACGGCTTCGTGTTCGTGATGCCGGAGTACAACCACAGCTACACGGCGCCGCTGAAGAACGCGCTCGACTACCTCGTGCACGAGTGGGCGGGCAAGCCCGTGGGCCTCGTGAGCTACGGCGGGCTCTCGGGCGGAACCCGGGCGGTCGTGGCGCTGCAGCCTGTGCTCGCGAACCTGCAGCTGCGCGGCGTCGCCGCGAACGTCGAGATCGCGTGGGTGGCCGAACACCTCGACGAGGGCCGCTTCGCGCCCTCGGAGCGCCACGACCGGGCCCTCGCCGCGCTCGTGGCCGAGCTCGCCACCCTGCTCTAGCCTCGCCGAGTTGCGCCGAACCCGGGGCGGGGTCAGCCCGCCAGGGCGGCGTCGACGATCTGCTTGGCCTCGGCCTGCACGCGGCGCAGGTGATCCTCGCCCACGAAGCTCTCGGCGTAGATCTTGTACACGTCCTCGGTGCCCGACGGGCGAGCCGCGAACCAGGCGTTGTCGGTCACCACCTTCACGCCGCCCACCGCCGCGCCGTTGCCCGGAGCATGTGAGAGCTTGGCGATGATCGGGTCTCCGGCCAGCTCGGTGGCCGTGATGGCGTCGCCGTCGAGCTTGGCGAGGGCCGCCTTCTGCGTCTTGGTGGCCGCCGCGTCGACGCGCTCGTACACGGGCGACCCGAACTCCGCGGTGAGCTCCGCGTAGAGCCGCGACGGCGTCTTGCCGGTCACGGCGAGGATCTCGGAGGCCAGCAGTGCGAGCAGGATGCCGTCCTTGTCGGTGGTCCACACGGTGCCGTCGAAGCGCAGGAACGACGCTCCCGCCGACTCCTCGCCGCCGAACGCCACCGAGCCGTCGATCAGGCCCGGCACGAACCACTTGAAGCCCACCGGTACCTCCCACAGGGTGCGGCCGAGCGCGCCGGCCACCCGGTCGATCATCGAGCTCGACACGAGGGTCTTGCCGATCGCGGCATCCGGCTGCCAGCCCTCGCGCCGCGAGTACAGGTACTGGATGGCGACGGCCAGGTAGTGGTTCGGGTTCATGATGCCGGCGTCGGGGGTGACCACGCCGTGACGGTCGGCATCCGCGTCGTTGCCGGTGGCGATGTCGTACTGGTCGCGCCTCGCCACGAGCGAGGCCATGGCGTACGGGCTCGAGCAGTCCATCCGGATCTTGCCGTCCCAGTCGAGCGTCATGAACGCCCACTGCGGGTCGACGGTCTCGTTCACCACCTCGAGGTTCAGCGAGTAGCGGTCGCGGATGAGCTCCCAGTACTCCACGCTCGCCCCGCCCAGCGGATCGGCGCCGATGTGGATGCCCGACTTCTGGATGGCGTCGAGGTCGATCACGTTCACCAGGTCGGCGACGTAGTGCTCCCGGAAGTCGTAGGTTCCGGATGGCGCGCCTTCGCCGCGCGCGACCCTCTTCACGTCCACGAGTCCGCCGGCGATGAGCTCGTTGGCGCGGTCGGCGATCCACCCGGTGGCGTCGGAATCGGCCGGGCCGCCGTGCGGCGGGTTGTACTTGAAGCCGCCGTCGGAGGGCGGGTTGTGGCTCGGGGTCACCACGATGCCGTCGGCCTGGTCGTCGTGGCCGGCCTTGTTGTAGGCCAGGATGGCGTGCGACACCGCGGGGGTCGGCGTCCAGCTGCCGCGTGAGTCGGTCCACACCGTGACGCCGTTGGCGTCGAGCACCTCGAGGGCGGTGTCCTCCGCGGGCTTGGAGAGGCCGTGGGTGTCGCGGCCCATGAACAGCGGGCCGGTGATGCCCTGAGCGGCCCGGTACTCCACGATGGCCTGGGTGATGGCCGCGATGTGGTCTTCGTTGAAGGCCGTGTTGAAGCTCGAGCCGCGGTGGCCGCTGGTGCCGAACGCCACTTTCTGCTCGGGGTCGTTCACGTCGGGATGGAGGTCGTAGTAGGCCGCCACCAGGGCGTCCACGTCGATCAGGTCTTCGGGAAGGGCGACTGTGCCTGCACGCTCGAACATGCCCCAAGTCTGGCACCGCCCGGGCAGCCGTGCCATCCGGCCTCGCTAGGCTCGGGGCATGGCACAGACGTACAGCTACCTCGGGCCCTCCGGCACCTTCACCGAGGCCGCCCTCAGCCAGGTCCCCGAAGCGCAGGGGCAGGAGTGGCGCTCGGTGAACAACGTGGGCGAGGCCTTCGACGACGTCGTCTCGGGCCGCAGCGTCGCCGCCATGATCGCCATCGAGAACTCCATCGAGGGGGGCGTGACCTCCACGCTCGACGCCCTCGCGAACATCCCGAACCTGCGCATCGTGGGCGAGTACCTCGTGCGGGTGCAGTTCGTGCTCGTGGCCCGGCCCGGCACCCGACTCGAGGATGTGCGGGTCGTCAACGCGCATCCGGTCGCCTACGCGCAGACCCGCAGCTGGCTTGACGCGAACCTGCCCACCCACGGCCACATCCCGTCGACGTCGAACGTGGCCTCGGCGCTCGCCCTGTTCGAGAACGATCTCGCGGATGCCGCGGTGGCACCTCCCCAGATCGTGCAGCACCACGAACTCGAGGTGCTGGCCGAGAACATCGCCGACAACGCCAACGCGGTCACCCGGTTCGTGCTCGTGTCGCGCAGCACCGCCCTGCCGGCCGCCACGGGTGCCGACAAGACGAGCATCATCGCCGAGCTGCCGGAGGACCGTTCGGGCGCTCTGCTCGAACTGCTCGAGCAGTTCTCGACCCGCGGGGTCAACCTCTCCCTGCTGCAGTCGCGGCCCATCGGCGACGCCCTCGGCCGCTACCGCTTCGTGATCGACGCCGACGGACACATCACCGACGAGCGGGTGGCGGATGCGCTGCTGGGCGTGCGCCGGTTCAGCCCGAACATCGTCTTCCTCGGTTCGTACCCGCGGGCCGACCGCGCGCCGGTGCAGTACGTCGACCGCTACGACGACGGCGTGTTCATCGAGGCGCGCGACTGGCTCAGGGGTTTGATCGCCGGCGCGCTGGAGCTCTGAGCGACGATCCTGTGGATCGGCGCCGCGACGCCGGCGCCGAGCGAGCTGTGCTCGCTCGGGTCACCTCGACTCAGACCCGACCGGCCAGCCGCTGCACCGCCGCCGTCGGGATGCCGACCCAGTCGGGCCGGTTGCGGGTCTCGTAGCTCACCTCGTAGAGCGCCTTGTCGAGCTCGAACGCGTCGAGCAGCACCCGCTGCTGCCGCAGGTCGAGCCCCGAGCGCGAGACGTAACCGTCGATGAAGGCGTCGCGCGCCTCGACGGCCCAGGCCCGAGCCGCCTCGGCGTGCGAGGACTGCGCGAGCGAGCCCGCCACGTAGTCGAAGGAGCGCAGCATGCCGGCCACGTCGCGGAGCGTCGCATCCGGTTCGGTGCGCTCGGCCAGCGGCCGCAGCGGCTCGCCCTCGAAGTCGAGCAGCACCCACCCGCGCCCGGGCACGGCGAGCACCTGGCCGAGGTGGTAGTCGCCGTGGATGCGCTGCAGCGGCGGCCACTCGGCGCCCTCGGCCGCGCGGAAGACCGCCTCGATGGCCTCGGCTTCGCCCGTGAGCGCCGGCACCTCGGCGATGGCCTGCGCGGCACGTGACCGGAAGCTCGCCGTGATGGTGGCCACCACCTCGGGTGTGGCCTCGCGCACGGGGAACAGCCGGGCCAGCTCGGTGTGCACCTGCGCCGTGGCCTCGCCGAGCGCCTTGCCCAGCGCCTCGAACGACTCGCCCTGCTCGGCGGCGCGCAGGGCCACGCGCCAGGCGTCCTCCACCTCGGGGATGAACTCCTGCGCGAAGGCCAGGTGCCCGGATGCCCGCCCGCCGTCGACGCGCGGGTCGCACCACGTTCCCGACACCGACCCCACGGCGCGGGGAACCAGTCGCGAACCCGCGTCGCTGAGGGCCGACTGCACCGTCACATCCGGGTTCAGGCCGTCGCTCAGCGCGCGGAACAGCTTGCAGATCACCGGGCCGGCGGGCTTGCCGTTGAGGTGCACGAGGTCGTAGATGATCGACGTGTTCGACTGCTCGCCTCGCAGCACGTGCGAGTCGGTCACCCGGATCTCGGGGCTCGTGAGCGCGTGATGCCCCTCCGCCACGGTGCCCTCGGGCGACGCGGGGCCCGCCTCGAGCTCGTCGTCGAGCATGAGGCCGAGGAGCGCCCGGCTGAACGCGGGGTCGTGCGGTCCGTCGTAGACGTAGACCGGGCCGCCGTCGCCCTCGATCTTCTCGATCAGGTGCCGCTCGCCGCCGAGCAGCGGCGACGACCGGAACGACAGCGGCACCTGGTAGAGCACCTTCTCGGGCCCTGACTCGTCGAGCAGGAGGTGGGTCTCCAGGCCCACCTGATGCTTGTGGTCGATCAGCGACCACACGCCCACGCGGGTCAGCGCGGGGCTGGCGTCGGAGGCGGCGTACCAGCGCTGTTCGCGGATCCACGCGGTCAGTTCCGGTCGTACCTCGGTGTACACGGGCAGGCTCACGGTGGGCACGCTCATGCTTCGAACGTACGCCGGGCCGCCGCGACCCGCCAGGGAACGGAGGTTACTCGGAGTCGGCGGCGAGGGCGGCTTTACCCGCCTTGACCTCGTTCACCCGGCGGTTCTCCTCGCGCACCGCGGCCTGCGTGGCGCGCTCGGCGATGAGCCACTCGGGCGGCGACTGCAGCAGGGTCTGGATCTCTGCGGTGGTCAGCGCATCCGTCACCTCGGCCCGGGCGAGGCCCGAGATCGAGACGCCGAGCTTGCGCGCCATCACCTCGCGCGGGTGCGGGCCGTTCAGGCGCAGCTCGACGAGCCACTCGGGCGGCGACTCGAGCAGGGCGTTCAGCGCCTCGCGGGTGACGGGCTGCTCCTGGAACTCGGCGGGGGCGGCCGGCAGGTAGATGCCGAGCTTCTTCGCAGCCGTCGCGGGCTTCATGGTCTGCGGTGTCTTCGCGGGGCTCATCCGCACAGCGTATCCTGGGCAGGCCGATCGAGAGGGGGCGCCGTGGGGCTTCGCGTCGCGTTCGTGCCGGGTGTCACGCCGTCGAAGTGGTTCCGCGTCTGGTCGGAACGGTTCCCGGGCACGCCCCTCGAGGCCATCGCGCTCGACTCCGTCGCGCTGGGTTCGGCCGACCCGCTGACGGTGCTCTTCGAGGCGGTTCCGGATGCCGGGCGCTCCGCCGCCCGGGCGTCTTCGGGTGTGGCCGACGACGCGGCTGCCGAGGCATCCGCCGAACCGCTGCCCGCCGACGCGGTCATCGCGCGGCTGCCGATCGTCACCGAGGGCGTGCACGCCATCCCGCTCTACGACGAGCTGCCCGTGGTGGTGGTGCCGCGCGATCACGAGATCACAGCCGTCGACGAGATCTCGCTCGACGAGCTCACCGCCCTGCTGGGCGACCGGATGCACGCGGTCGCCGCAACCCCCACCGGCGGCCCCGAGGCGGTCGAGCTGGTGGCCGCGGGGGTGGGCGCCGTGCTGCTGCCGAAGTCGCTCGCCCGCCTGTGGAGCCGCCGCGACGTGGATTCCCGCCCGGTCACGGGTGCCCCCACCACCACGGTCGCGCTCGTCTGGCGGGCCGACCTCGCTCCCGACCGCGCGGCCCTGGTGGAGGAGTTCGTGGGCGTCGTGCGCGGACGCACGGCCAACAGCTCCCGCCCCGCCGCCGCCACCGACGAGCCCGCCCCCAAGCAGAAGCGCACGGCCAAGGCGAAGGCCCGGGCCGCCGAGGCGCGGGCGGCCGAGGCCCGCGCGGCGGCGGCCTCCCGCCCCAAGCGGGCGGCGGCCCCGGGCCGCACCCGCCCCCGCCGCCCCCGCTGACCCCCTCGCCGAGTTGCGCCAAAACGCCCCTCGCGAGCCCGCGAGAGGGCGTTTTGGCGCAACTCGGCTACGGGGCGGCGAGACCCCGGGCAGGGGCGTGCCCGGGGCGCACGGGCGTGGTGAGAGGCACGCGCACGAGCAGCGCGCCCGCATCCACCCAGCTGTGCACCGCCCGGGCCCTGCCCCACTCGTCGCCGTCGAGCTGGATCTCCTCCTCGGTCTCGAGCCGCAGCTCGAAGTCGCGGCCCTTGGAGTAGGTGACCGAGCGCACGTCGTGGTTGAGGTCGATGATGCGGCGGCCGGCCGCCGACTTTCGCAGCACGCCGTTCTCGAAGGCGATCTTGTTCCACACCTTGAGCCACCCGAACGGCCCCTCCGGCCGCAGGGCCACGATGTCGAGCAGGCCGTCGTCGGGCCGCGCGGCCGGGATGAGCATCAGTCCGCCGGGCAGCAGCCCGCAGTTGCCCACGATCACCGTGTGCGCGGAGGTCGACCGCCAGGCCGAGCCGTCGAGCCGGAACCGCAGCCGCACCGGCTTCAGCTCGGGCAGCGCGCGACCGATGCCGTCGACGTAGGCGAGCCATCCCACCCGCCGCTTGAGCGTCTTGTTGGTCTTGGCGATCATCTTGGCGTCGAGGCCCAGCCCCGCCATCACCAGGAAGACGTGCTGCTCCCGCGTGCCGTCGCCCCGGGTCACGTCGATGACGCCCAGGTCGATCGCGCGGTCGCGCCCGGTGAGGGCGGTGGTCACCGCGCGCTCGACGTTGGTGAGGGTCAGCTCGAGATTGCGGGCCAGCAGGTTGCCGGTTCCCACCGGCAGCAGTCCGAGAGGCACTCCGGTGCTCCGCAGCGCCTCCGCCACCGCGCGCACGGTGCCGTCGCCGCCGGCGGCCATCACCACCGAGACGCCCTGCTCCACGGCGGCGCGGGTCACGAGTCCGCCCGAGTCCTCCGGGGTGGTCTCGAACCAGAGCGTCTCGCCCCAGCCGGCCGCCTTCTCGGCGGCCTCGACCACGCCGCGCAGCTTCGACGCGTCGACCTTGATGGGGTTGACCACCATCGCCGCTCGCGGTGGAGTCTGCGCTCCCGCATCTCGTGCCACGGATTCACCGTACCGTCTCACCGCCCGCGAGCCCGTGCGGTACCCCGCACGTAGACTGGATGCCGTGATCGATCCCGTTCTCTTGCGTGAAGCCCCCGATGTCGTCCGAGCCTCGCAGCGTGCGCGGGGGGCATCCGTCGACCTGGTCGACACCGTGCTCGCCGCCGACACCGAACGCCGCGCGGCACTCACCGAGTTCGAGAACCTGCGGGCCGAGCAGAACGCCTTCGGCAAGACGGTGGCGGCGGCCCCCAAAGACGAGAAGAAGGCCCTCGTGGCCCAGGCCCAGGAGCTCTCCGCGTCGGTGAAGGCCGCGCAGCAACGGGCGACGGATGCGGAGGCTGCGTTCACCGCATCGGCCCGCCGCATCCAGAACATCGTCGTCGAGGGCGTGCCGGAGGGCGGCGAGGAGAACTTCGTCACGCTCCGCGAAGTGGGCACGAAGCCCGAGTTCGACTTCGAGGCCCGCGACCACGTGGAGCTCGGCGAGTCGCTGAAGCTGTTCGACCTCGCGCGCGGCGCCAAGGTCTCCGGCGCGCGCTTCTACTTCCTCACCGGCATCGGGGCACGGCTCGAGATCGCGCTGATGAACCTGGCCCTCGACCGTGCGCTCGCCGCCGGCTTCACGCCGCTGATCACGCCCACGCTGGTGCGGCCCGAGACCATGGACGGCACGGGCTTCCTCGGCGAGCACGCCGACGAGGTGTACTACCTGCCGGCGGATGAGCTGTTCCTCACCGGCACGAGCGAGGTGGCGCTCGCCGGGTTCCACATGGGGGAGATCCTCGAGCTCGACCCCACGAAGCCCGAGGAGCCGGGGCTGCGGTACGCCGGCTGGTCGACCTGCTACCGGCGTGAGGCGGGCTCGCACGGCAAGGACACCCGCGGCATCCTGCGCGTGCACCAGTTCAACAAGCTCGAGATGTTCAGCTACGTGCTGCCCGAGAACGCCGAGGCCGAGCACGAGGCGCTGCTGTCGTACCAGGAGGGCATGCTCACCGACCTCGGGCTGTCGTACCGCGTGATCGACGTGGCGGCGGGCGACCTCGGTTCCAGTGCCGCGCGCAAGTTCGACACCGAGGCGTGGATCCCCTCGCAGCAGACCTACCGCGAGCTCACCTCCACCTCGAACTGCACCACCTACCAGGCGCGACGCCTCGACACCCGGTACCGCACCGAGTCGGGCAAGACGGCGCCGGTGGCGACGCTGAACGGCACGCTGGCCACCACGCGCTGGATCGTGGCGCTGCTCGAGACGCACCAGCAGGCCGACGGGTCGGTAGTGGTGCCCGAGGTGCTGCGGCCGTACCTGGGTGGGCTGTCGCTGATCGAGGCGCCGTGAGCGGCGAGGTGACGGACGACGTGACCCGGGCCGCGGACGTGACGGCCGCAGCCGCATCGGCCGACCGCTGGCTGGTCGCGCTCGACATCGACGGCACGGTGCTGCACGAAGACGGCTCGCTGAGCGAGATCGTGGGCGCCGAGGTGCGCCGCGCGGTCGCCGACGGCCACGAGGTGATGCTCGCGACGGGCCGTTCCTCGGTGCACACGCTGCCCGTGGTGGCGCAGCTCGACATCGCACCCGAGTACCTCGTGTGCGCGAACGGTGCGGTCACGCTCAAGCGCGACCCGTCGGCGCCACTGGGCTATCGACAGGAACACGTGGAGGTGTTCGATCCGGGGCCGGTGCTCACCACCATCCGGTCACACCTGGCCGAGGCCGTGTTCGCCGTGGAAGACGACGCCGGCAACTTCATGTACACCGACGCGTTCCCCCAGGCGGCGCTCGGCGAGCAGACCCGCAAGGTCGACTTCGACGAGATGCTGGGCATCCAGGCCACCCGTGTGGTGGTGGTGTCGCCCGATCACGACATGGAGGACTTCCTCGCGGTGGTCGACCGCATGGGCCTGCACCGTGTGTCGTACTCGATCGGCTGGACGGCCTGGCTCGACATCGCGCCCGACGGCGTGAACAAGGCCACGGGGCTCGAGCGCGTGCGCGCGGCCCTCGACATCCCGCGTTCGCGCGTGATGGCGATCGGCGACGGGCGCAACGACCTCGACATGTTCCACTGGGCCGGTGAATCCGGTCGCGCGGTGGCGATGGGTCAAGCGCCCGACGACGTGATCGCGGCCGCGACCGAGACCACCGCGTCGGTCTACGACGACGGAGTGGCGCAGGCGCTCGCGACCCTCTGAGGCGCGCCGCCCGCGACCCGGAGGCGCGCAGCCGCGGGGCCCGGATGCGCGCCGCCGTGCTCGCAGCACGCTTCAGACAGCGGCGCGGTAAGCTCGTGGCTGGTCGCCCGCGATACGTCGCCGGGTGATCGGGAGGGCTGTCCGAGCGGCCGATGGAGCCAGTCTTGAAAACTGGTGAGGTGTTAAAGCCTTCGCGAGTTCGAATCTCGCGCCCTCCGCCACGCAAGCCGTGCATCCGGAATCCCGAGGAGACGCGATGACCGACGACGATCGAAACCCCTCAGCCGGCCCGCGCCGGGCGGTGGTGCTGGGCGGCGGCGGCGTCGCCGGCATCGCCTGGGAGACCGGGCTCGTGTCGGGCCTGCTGGGGCACGGCATCGACCTGCGGGCGGCCGACGTGGTGGTGGGCACCTCGGCGGGATCGGTGGTGGCCGTCGGGCTGCGCGCCGGCTCGCTGGACGCGGCCTACGCAGCAGTGGTGGCCGACCCGACCCCGGCCGAGGCGAAGGCGGAGGCCGCGGCGGAGAGCGACCGCGACCTCTCCCGCACGATGAAGGCCATCATGGCCGGCTTCGCCAGCACCGAGGGCGAGGCCGCGGCCCGGCGCACGATCGGCGAGCTGGCGCTCGAGGACTACCAGCGCTCCGACGACAAGCAGAGCCTCGCCAGGATGCGCCCCCTGCTGCCCGGCGACGACTGGCCGGAGGGCGAGATCCGCATCACCGCGGTCGACGCCGAGACCGGGCACTTCACCGTGTTCGACCGCGACTCCGACGTGGAGCTCGTGCGCGCCGTCGCCGCGAGCTGCGCTGTCCCCGGCGTCTTCAAGCCCGTCACGATCGACGGCCACCCCTACATGGACGGCGGGATGCGCTCGGCCACCAACGCCGACGTCGCGGCCGACTGCGAGGCCATCCTCGTGGTCGCCTGCTCGCCGGAGGCGCCGATGAGTGGACTCGGCCCGACGCTGCCGGGCACCATCGACACCCTGCGCGGCCGCAGCGAGGTGTTCGTGGTGCAGGCCGACGACGAGAGCACGGCGGCCTTCGGCCCGAATCCGCTGCTCAGCAGCTCCCGGCGCGCGTCGGCCGAGGCGGGCCGACGTCAGGCCGACCTGGTGGCCGAGGCGGTGCGCGCCTTCTGGCGCTGAGTTTGGTACTTTCCATTCTGGAAAGTTAATGCGATGATGGCATGAACAAGCCGAGGAGGCCCTCATGACCGACACCGAACTCACCCCCCACGCCGCCCGCGAGCTGATCGACGTGGCGTCCACCGCCGGCGACCGCGGGGATTCCCTGGCCGGGCGTGCCTGGCTGGCCCCCGCGATGAGCGTGTTCCTGGGCGCGCTGATGGCGGCGTTCCTGCTCGCGGCGATCTACCTCTTCCCCACCGCCACCGGCCTGCAGGCGGCGGCCATCTCCGGCGGCTATGCCGCCGGCATCCTGATCGTCGTCACCGCCTACAACCTCGGCCGCAAGGTCGTCACCCGCGGTTGGCTGGCGCGCTACCGCCGCGGGGTGGCGTATTCGAGCGGAGTGTTCTTCGTGGCGCTGGCACTGTCGTTCCTGGTCGAGGAGCGGTCGCTGCTGCTCTGGGTGCCGCTCGCCGTGATCACCGCGTTGCCCGTCGCCGTGCTCGGCACCCGCCGGGATGCACGGTGACCGCCGAGCGGGTGCACCCCCGTCACCGGGTCGACGAGCTGCTCTCGGCGCCCATCCGGCTGAGCATCGTGGCGGCACTGAGCCGGGCCGACGAGATCGAGTTCAAGGTGCTGCGCGACGGCATCGAGATCTCGGACTCGGCGCTCAGCAAGCAGGTCGGCCAGCTCGAGGCCGCCGACTACGTGCTGGTGCGCAAGGGCTACTTCGGCAAGCGGCCGCGCACATGGCTGTCGATCACGCCCGAGGGGCGGGGGGCGCTGAAGCGGCACCTCGCGGCCCTCGAGGCGATCGTGGCAGGCGACGAGCGTTAGCCTGGTCGGCATGAACGACGTCGTCTCCCTGCCCTGGTCGGCCGGCCGCTGGACCACCGCCCCCACCGCCACCGAGGAGCGCGACGGCGACCTGCTCGTCACCGCCGTCGAGGGCAGCGACGCCTGGCGCCACACCTCCTACGGTTTCGTGCACGACACCGAGCACGCCCTGCTCGCCCCGTTCGCCGTGGGCACCGCGGTGGAAGTGGAGTTCACGGCCGGGTTCGCCGCTCAGTTCGACCAGGCGGGCGTGTTCGTGCGCGCATCCGAGGAGACGTGGGTGAAGGCGGGCGTCGAGTTCGCCGACGGCCAGCTGCAGCTCGGGGCGGTGGTGACGGATGGCCGGTCGGACTGGTCGGTCGCCCCGGTGCCCGGCTGGCTCGGTTCGCGCGTGCTGATCCGCGTGAGCCGGGGCGACGACGCGCTCACGGTGCGGGCCGCCGTCGACGGCGGGGCGTTGCACCTCGTGCGCCTGCTGCCCTTCGCCGGAGACCTCGAGGCGGAGGCGGGCCCGCTCGTCTGCGCGCCCTCCCGGGCCGACCTCACCGTCGCCTTCCACGCCTGGCGCACGACCCCCGCCGACACCGCACTGCACTGACGGTGGCCCGCTGAGTCGCGCCTGAGTGCGACATCACGGCGCGACTCAGCCGCAGCGCGGCCGGAGGGGCGGGGCCGGGGATGTGCCAGACTTCTGCCGATGGGGAAATCGCTGATCACCACGCAGACACCGTTCGCTCGCCACGGCCGCCAGCGCACACCGCACCCGCTGAGGGCCGTCGCGACCACGGTCGTCGCCGTCGCAGCCGTGCTCGGAGTGAGCGGCGTCTCGCTCGCGGCCTACGCCACCTGGGACGTGACGAGCTCCATCCAGACCGTCTCGCTCGTCTCCGACGACCAGGCCCTGCAGGCGCAGGCCGCCGGAGCCGCCGCTCCGCCCGAGCTCTCGGCCATCGACGGCGGTGTGAACCTGCTGCTCGTGGGCAGCGACAGCCGCACCGGCCAGGGTGACGCCTACGGCGACGACGAGGGCGGCGAGCTCAACGACGTCACCATGCTCATGCACATCGCCGAAGACCACAGCAACGCCACGGTCGTGAGCTTTCCCCGCGACCTCGTCGTCGACATCCCCGAGTGCCCCGACGGCGGCGGCTACACCGCTCCCATCAACGAGTCGCTCTCGATGGGCGGCCTGGCCTGCACGGTGCTGACGGTCGAGAGCCTCACCGGGTTGAGCATCCCGTTCGCCGCGCAGATCCAGTTCAACGGCGTGATCGAGATGTCGAACGCCGTGGGCGGGGTGCCGGTGTGCGTGGCCGAGGTGATCGACGACCCGTTCACGGGCGTCTACCTCGAGCCCGGCACCCACCCGCTGATGGGGGCGGATGCGCTCGGCTTCCTGCGCACCCGGCACGGCGTCGGCGACGGCAGCGACATCGGCCGCATCTCCTCGCAGCAGGTGTTCCTCTCGTCGCTCGTGCGCACCATCAAGTCCGACTCCACGCTCACCGACCCGGGCAAGCTCTACGGCCTCGCCAAAGCGGCGGCGAGCAACATGACGCTCTCACAGCGCCTCGCCTCGCCCGACACGATGGTGTCGATCGCCCTGGCGTTGAAGGACATGGACCTCTCGAAGGTCACCTTCGTGGCCTACCCGAACTTCTACGCCGACTGGGTGCCCGCGGGCAAGGTGGCGCCCGACGAGGAGGCGGCCGAGATCCTCTTCGCCGCCATCCTCGCCGACCAGCCGGTGGCCGTGGCGGCCCCGGGCGGCATCGCCTCGGTCGTCGACCCGAACGCGCCGGTCGCCCCCGATGCGCCCGTGAATCCGGATGTCGCGGCCCCCGCCGACACCGCAGCCCCCGTCGACCCCGACTCGCCCGCCACCGACGCTCCGGCGGCGCCCGAACCCGGATCCGTGCTCGCCGACGGCTCCACCCTGCTCCCCACCACCGTCAAGGGCCAGACCGCGGCCGACTACACCTGCTCGGTAGGCAACGAGTAGGCCCACGCGCGTGCCCCGCCCGACCGACGCTGACGCTCTCGCGGAGCCCGCCATCCTGTGGTCGGGCCCGGCTGCCGGGCCGGTGCTGCTGCTCGCGCACGGAGCGGGAGCCGCGATGGACTCGGACTGGATGAACACGGTCGCCGCCCTGCTCGCCGACCGCGGAGTGCGCCTGGCCCGCTTCGAGTTCGCCTACATGGCGGCGCGGCGCACCGGTTCGCGGAAGCCCCCGCCGAAGGCCGAGACGCTGATGGGGGAGTACCGCGCGGCGGTCGCGCGGGTGCGGTTCGAGCTCGCGACGGCCCCGGATGCGTCGCCCCGCCTGGTGATCGGCGGCAAGTCGATGGGCGGCCGGGTGGCGAGCCTCGTGGCCGACGACCTGCGCGACGCGGGTGAGGTGAGCGGGCTGGTGTGCCTCGGCTACCCGTTCCATCCGCCGGGCTCACCCGAGAAGCTGCGCACCGGGCACCTGCTCGCCCTGCGCACCCCGGCCTTGATCTGCCAGGGCGAGCGCGACCCGTTCGGCACCCGCGACGAGGTGGCGACGTACGGGCTGCCGTCGGGCATCCGGATGGTCTGGCTCGGCGACGGGGAGCACGAGTTCAAGCCGCGCGTGAAGGTGTCGGGCCGCACCCACGGCCAGAACCTCGCGGAGGCCGCAGACCTCGTGGCGAGGTTCGTGCGCGAGGTCGGTTATGATGGCGGAGGCGAAAGCCAAGGAGACGTCGCATAGTTCGGCCTAGTGCACCACCCTGCTAAGGTGGAGTACCCGTCAAGGGTACCGTGGGTTCAAATCCCACCGTCTCCGCACTGGATTTTTCACTCCGCATTGCGAACCGCTCGTAGATCCTTGTCGATACAGAGATCCCAAGGCGACCGATCTGGTTTCCGGTTCTACTCTGGCGGCATTCGGCCATCTAGCCCGATGGCTCCTTGCCCGGCTCGGTCGGCCGTTCCCGCAGCAGGAACGCTACACGCCGCTCGTCCAAACGGACTCATTCAGAGCGGCGACAGGTGGTGCATCACATCGCGAGTTTTGCACTAGTTTTGCCGAACCCTTCACTGTGTAGGGTGTTGCAAAACTTCAGATAAACTCGGGCATCATTCGGGACGGTCGCGCACCCCACGAGTCGCTTTCGCGGGACCAGCTACCCCTCGACGGGCTAGACGACAACTGACCTGGCTTGGCGCCCTATCCTGTCTAGCGCCACAGCATCCGCAATGCGTTTTGGCGTGAGCCTCGGCTGGGCGAGCGCCGGGTCGCAGCCGATCGAGCAGGAACGGATAAGCGCCGGCGGGCGCGGATCGGTAGCGTGGCCGATGAGGCGGGCGCCGGGGGGTGCGCGCAGACAGGAGGCGACCATGGCCGCAGCATCGGGCGACAAGACGAGCGGGTTCAGCGCCGAGGAGCGCGCCGCCATGAAGGAGCGGGCGGCCGAGCTGCGCGCGGAGAAGTCGCGCAGCAAGGCGGCCGACAAGGCCGCGGCCGAGGCGCAGGACACGCTCGACGCGATCGCGGCGATGGAGGACGACGACCGTGTCATCGCCGAGCGGTTGCACGCCATCGTGCTGCGGGAGGTTCCCGAACTCGCACCACGGCTCTGGTACGGGATGCCGGCCTACGCCAAAGCAGGCAAGGTGGTGTTCTTCTTCCAGGCCGGCAAGAAGTTCTCGACCCGGTACGCCACGCTCGGGTTCAGCGACCCGGCCGCACTCGACGACGGCGCCATGTGGCCCACCGCCTACGCGCTCACCGCCATCGGCGACGCCGAGGAGAAGGCCATCGCCGCCCTCGTGAAGCGCGCCGTGAGCTGACCCGGCCCAGGGGGGGGGGGGGGGGGGGGGGGGGGGGGGGGGGGGGGGGGGGGGGGGGGGGGGGGGGGGGGGGGGGGGGGGGGGGGGGGGGGGGGGGGGGGGGGGGGGGGGGGGGGGGGGGGGAGGGGGG
>NZ_JBHFHD010000002.1:0-84493 GCF_041927335.1 Herbiconiux liangxiaofengii
CCGGCCCCGCGAC
Organism: Herbiconiux liangxiaofengii; assembly: GCF_041927335.1. Classification (NCBI taxonomy): domain Bacteria; kingdom Bacillati; phylum Actinomycetota; class Actinomycetes; order Micrococcales; family Microbacteriaceae; genus Herbiconiux; species Herbiconiux liangxiaofengii. Next base: position 14 of record NZ_JBHFHD010000002.1, read on the forward strand.
TCGTCCCGAATCGGGGCGCGACACGGCGTGTCGCCCCGATTCGGGACGAGTCGCGGGGGCGGTGCGAGCGCGCCGGGGCGGGCGTACGGTGACGCCCATGAGCCCCGATCAGTTCGCCTTCGACAACCCCGTCACCCGCTACGCCCGCGTCGAGCCGCCCGTGCAGCACCAGCCCGAGCCTGGCTTGCAGGGCGGCATGACCCCGGTGCCCGACCTCGGCGAGAAGACCTACCGCGGGCTCGGCCGGCTCACGGGCCGGCGGGCCCTGATCACCGGCGGCGACTCGGGCATCGGCGGCGCCGTGGCCATCGCCTTCGCCCGCGAGGGGGCCGACGTGGCCATCTCGTACCTGCCCGAGGAGGAGGCCGACGCCCAGCACGTGCTCGCCGAGGTCGAGGCGGCCGGCCGTCGCGGCATCGGTCTCCCCGGCGACATCTCCGACGCCGCCACCTGCCGGGGACTCGTCGCCGACGCGGTGGAGGCGCTCGGCGGCCTCGACATCCTGGTGAGCAACGCGGGCAAGCAGGTGGCGGTCGAGAGCCTCGACGACCTCAGCGACGAGCAATTCGAACTCACCTTCCGCACCAACGTCTTCGCCGCCTTCTGGATCGTCAAGGCGGCGGTGCCGCATCTCGCGCCCGGCTCGTCGATCATCACCACCGCCTCACTCGAGGCCTACAAGCCCGCCCCCGACCGCCTCGACTACGCCGCGTCGAAGGCCGCGATCAACAACCTCTCGAAGGGGCTGGCGCTGCAGCTGGCCTCGCGCGGCATCCGGGTGAACGTGGTGGCGCCGGGGCCGACCTGGACGGCCCTGCAGGTGTCGGGCGGGGTCTCCGACGAGCAGATGGCCGCCTTCGACGACGAGAGCACCTACCAGCGGGCCGGCCAGCCGGCCGAGCTCGCGCCGGCCTACGTGTTCCTCGCGTCGTCGGAGTCGAGCTACGTCTCGGGTGAGACCCTCAACGTCAACGGCGGCATGCCCACTCCGTAGCCCTTCCGCGGCGGCGGAATGTACCGCTGCGTCGTGCCGTCTGCGGCGGACTCTCCTGTCGTGCCAGACTCCCAGATGTATGGATGACGGTGCAGCACGTATCGCCCGCACGGAGCGGTCGGGCGACGACCTCGACGACGCTCGGGAGATGTACGAGCGCGGCTACAACGGTGCCGACTTCCAGGCCGAGCGCAGCGAGTCGGATTTCGCCTTCCGCTACACCATGGTGGGCGGCGAGAACATGACGCTGCGGTCGTCGACCTATCTCGGCACCATCACCGGTCGCATCCAGCCCGAGAACGAGTACATCGTGTCGTGGCTCATCCACGGATCGGGCGTGATGGAGGCGGATGGCGAGTCCAAGGTGCTCGAGCCGGGCCGGCCCGCCATGTTCCCCGCGGGCAAGCCCTTCGACTTCGACTTCGCCGACTACCGGCAGAACCTCATCCACCTCCGGGCCGGCTATCTCGAGCAGGTGGCCGCCGAGCACGAGGGCGCGCTGCCCGGCCCCATCACGTTCGACCACACCGCTTCACCCGAGGGCGCGGCGCTCACCAGGTGGGTCTTGGCAGTCGAGGAGGCCGCGCGGCTGCTCATCAGCGGTTCGCCGACCCTGCTGCAGCTGGCGGAGGTCGATCGCCGCATCGCGGTGACCCTGCTCGAGACCTTCCCGCACGTCACCTCCCGACTTCCCGACTCCCTGCTGGTGCCGCGGAACGGCCGGCTCCGTCAGGCGGTGGAGTACATGCACGCCAACGTGGCGGCTCCCCTCTCGCCCTCGGACATCGCCGCCGAGGTGGGCCTCACGCCCCGGGGGCTGCAGCAGGCCTTCCAGCGTCAGCTCGGCGCGACCCCCACGGAGTACCTGCGGGGCCTGCGGCTGGAGAGGGTGCGGGCCGAACTGGTGCACCTCAGCCCGAGGGATGCGACGGTGGCCGAGGTGGCCGCCCGATGGGGCTTCACGCACGCCGGCCGGTTCTCGGCCGCCTACGCCGCCCGCTTCCGCGAGTACCCGAGCGCCACATTGCAACGTTGACCGGGCGAATCGGTTCGCTTTTCGGCTAATGCAGACGTATGGACAGGTGCGCATCCGGTGGAATAGGCGTAGACCCGCCGGGGCGCGGCGACACCTGTCGCCGCCGCTGGCCAGCGGGCCCTGTGAGGAGGACGCGATGCCGTTTCGCAGCAAGGACACGCTCGAGCGCTGGCTCGCGGAGTTCCTCGCGGGCGGCCGCAGCTTTCCGGGCACGGTCGAGGTTCTGCCGCAGGACGGCACCGACGGCGGCGACACGGGCCTGGTGGTGGTGGGGCTGAAGTACGCGCCGACGCAGGTGTACATGGAGCCGGCTGCTCCGGGTGACCCGCACTGGACGGTGACCTTCCTGGCCCGGGAGGTCGACACCGCGCTGGATGTGACCCGGTTGCAGTTGCTCGCCGGGGAGCTCTCGCTCGTGTCGGAGCTGTGCGCGCACCTTCAGGCGCGGTCGACCGCGCACGTGCTCGAGCACGGGATCGCCGCGGCCTGAGCCGGCACGCCGGGGTCGCGCGGGTTGCGCCGCGCCGCGCCGGGGCCTGAGCCGCCCGGCTCGCCCGGCTCAGCAGCCCGTGAGCGCCGCCACCCCGGCCCCGAGTGAGTTGGGCCCGCCCAGCAGCGTGACCTTCGTGTTGTCGAAGGTCTTGAAGCTCAGCCGCACGTCGCGTGGCAGACAGTTCTGCGGCACCACCAGCAGGGGCGAACCGAGAGCTCCGGCGTAGGCCGAACCGGCCAGCGCATCCGGGAAGTTCAGGCCGGTGGCCAGGAAGACCCGGTCGCTCGTGCCGTAGGCGTCCTGGTTGATCGCCAGCGACGCGGCGAATCGGTCGGCGCCGGACAGCCGCTCGACGCTGGTGACGCCGGGCAGGGCGTCGAGCGAGCTCTGGATGCCGTCGCTCACCGAGTTCGGGCCTCCCGCGATGCGCACGTCGGTCACCTTCAACGACTCCAGCAGCGCCGCCGTCGAGCCGTCGATCGACGAGGCTCCGCCGTTCACGAGCACCACGGGGCGGCCGAGGTGCCCGCCGGCCCCGCTCGCGCTCAGGGCGTCGGGGAAGTTCAGGCCGGTGGCGACGTACGCTCCGGATGCGCTCGGGAACGCGTACGCCGCGAGGTTGCGCGACACCTCGAACCGGTCGGCGCCGCCGATGCGCTCCACGTCGACGCCGGGCACGAGTCCCGCCAGCTGGGACTGGACGAACGGCGACACCGAGTTCGGGCCACCGACGATCACGATCTTCTGGGGCTTGAGCTGCTTCGAGATCTCATCGGCCACCCCGCTGGTAAGCGCGCCGGTGGGGGTGAGCAGAAGTGGCGCGTTCGCCTGCACGGCGGCGGGGCCGGCGGACAGCGCGTCGGCGTAGCCGGTTCCGGTGGCGATGAACACGGTGCCCGCGCCGTCGGGGTAGGCCTTCTCGGCCACGTTCACCGCCACCTCGTAGCGGTCGGCGCCCTGGATGCGGTCGACGTCGATCTGCGGGTAGCCGAACCAGTCGGTGTACACGAACCAGAACAGCAGGTTGCCGATGCTCGAGCACGCGTTGCCGTTGCTGCCCTGCACCTTGGCCGCGTCGTTCGGCTGGTAGGGCGTGTAGGAGTAGAGGGCGGCGGTGGCCACGGTGCGGATGGTGACGGCCGACGATCCGCAGTCGGGGTTCGGGGAATAGTCGATCTGGGTGGGGGTGCCGATCGGCAGGCGGGGTTCGGCGCGGTAGTCGTCGAGCTGCCGCGCCGCGTTGTAGACCTGCAGGAAGAAGCCGCGGTAGGCGGGATCGCAGCTCGACCCGTCGGGGCACGCGTAACCGGTCGCCTGGTCGTACTGGCTGTCGGTGGGGCTGTTGCTCCCGATCAGCGACGACTCCTTCTGGATCAGGGCGAGCAGGGCCTTCTGACTCACCCCGCAGGCCTTGCCGGCCGCGGCGATCATGGCCGATGCCGTGGTGAGGCCGCCGGCGACCGCCGAGCAGTCGTTGTTCGCGGGCTGCGCGGGCGACGCCGGGAAACTCCGGATGTCGATGCAGTTCGTCGTGGCGCACGACGGCACCGTGGCCACCAGGAACGACTGCACCTGCGCGGCCGTCATGGCGTTCGGGTCGTACATGTTCTTGTCGGAGATGATGTCGTCGGCCCGGAAGCTGGCGACGCTGCCGTCGACGAGATAGGCGTCCAGCGAGGGCTCGGATGCCGCGGCCGGCGTCGGGGCCGGCTCCGGCGCCTCGGCGGCCGAGGCTGCTCCGGCCCCCGACACCAGGAGCCCTGCCGCGAGGGCGACCCCGCTCAGCCCGGCGGCGACGCGCGCCACCCACGATCGTGACGACGGCATCCTGATGCTCATGTCGCGATGCTAACCGTCTTCGACAGTTGTCAGGAAGGGTGGCACGGCGAATTCCCGGTGACGGGCCGCTGCCGGCCGGCGGGTGGCCGCGGGATCAGTAGTCGTCGCCGAAGCCCACGCGCAGCGCGTCGGGATCGGGCTGCGCCCGGGCGGGTTGCAGCCGGGCGGTCTTGTCGCGCATCCACTCCACGGCCGCCGGGTCGTCGAGGTCGACGTCGCGTTCCACCGCCGGAGCGGCGAACAGCTGGCTCGCCGGGCCGATCAGCAGCTTCACGGTGCCGCGCACCCCCTCGTCGGAGAGGGCGGGCACGATCACGAGGTCGGACTTGCCCACGTCGGCGAGAGCCTGGGCGTAGTCGACGACCGCGTCGCAGACCTTGTCGCCGAGCAGCATGTACCCGCTCGCGTAGTAGAGCTTCTGCATGCCCACCATCCTGCCCCCATCCGGTGTCATCGGCAGGGGCGACTAGGGTCGTCAGAGTCAATTCCCGAAGCATCACCCGAAGGAGTTCCATGTCCTCGCACTTCGACGTCGTCGTCCTCGGAGCAGGCCCTGGCGGCTACGTCGCCGCCATCCGGGCCGCTCAGCTGGGCAAGAAGGTGGCAGTGATCGAGTCGCAGTACTGGGGCGGCGTCTGCCTCAACGTCGGCTGCATCCCGTCGAAGGCGCTGCTGCGCAACGCCGAGCTCGCCCACATCTTCACGCACCAGGCCGAGCAGTTCGGCATGTCGGGCGAGGTCTCGTTCGACTTCGGCGTGGCCTTCGACCGCAGCCGGCAGGTGGCCGACGGCCGCGTGAAGGGCGTGCACTTCCTGATGAAGAAGAACGGCATCACCGAGATCGACGGCCGTGGTTCGTTCCAGGATGCGCACACGATCGAGGTCATCCTCTCCGCGGGCGGCACCGAGACGGTCACGTTCGAGAACGCCATCATCGCCACGGGTTCCACCGTGCGACTGCTGCCCGGCGTGGGGCTGAGCGACAACGTGGTCACCTACGAGACGCAGATCCTCACCCGCGAGCTGCCGGAGTCGATCGTGATCGTGGGCGCCGGGGCCATCGGCATGGAGTTCGGCTACGTGCTGAAGAACTACGGCGTCGACGTGACGATCGTGGAGTTCCTCGACCGGGCGCTGCCGAACGAAGACGCCGACGTGTCGAAGGAGATCGCCAAGCAGTACAAGAAGCTCGGGGTGAACATCCTCACCTCCACCAAGGTCGACACGGTTGTCGACGACGGTTCGTCGGTGACCGTCACGTACACCGCGAAAGACGGCAGCCAGGGCAGCCTCACGGCCGACAAGGTGCTGATGTCGATCGGTTTCGCGCCCCGGGTGGAGGGCTTCGGCCTCGAGACCACCGGAGTGGCCCTCACCGAGCGCGGCGCCATCGCCATCGACGACTTCATGCGCACGAACGTGCCGAACATCTACGCCATCGGCGACGTCACCGCGAAGCTGCAGCTGGCGCACGTGGCCGAGGCGCAGGGCGTGGTGGCGGCAGAGACCCTCGCGGGAGCCGAGACCCAGTCGCTGGGTGACTACCGCATGATGCCGCGCGCCACCTTCTGCCAGCCCCAGGTGGCTTCGTTCGGGCTCACCGAGCAGCAGGCGCGCGACGAGGGCCACGAACTGAAGGTGACGAAGTTCCCCTTCTCGGCCAACGGCAAGGCGCACGGTCTCGGCGAGCCGGTGGGCTTCGTGAAGCTGGTGGCCGACGCGAAGTACGGCGAACTGCTCGGCGCACACCTGATCGGCCCCGACGTGTCGGAGCTGCTGCCCGAGCTCACGCTGGCCCAGAAGTGGGATCTCACGGCCACCGAGCTGGCGCGCAACGTGCACACGCACCCCACGCTGAGCGAGGCGCTGCAGGAGGGCTTCCACGGCCTCACGGGTCACATGATCAACATGTGAGCCGCCGAGTTGCGCCGAATCACCCCTTCGCGCCCGCGCAGAGGGTGATTCGGCGCAACTCGCCGAGGGTCAGGCGAGGGTGGCGATGAGGTGCTGCACGCGCGCCTTGATGTCGTCGCGCACTGCGCGCACCTCGGCGGTGGGGAGGCCGGCCGGGTCGGTGAGCTCCCAGTCCTCGTAGCGCTTGCCGGGGAAGATGGGGCAGGCGTCGCCGCAGCCCATGGTGATCACCACGTCGGCCTGGCGCACGGCATCGGTGGTGAGGATGCGCGGCTCGGCCCCGGCGATGTCGATGCCCTCCTCGGCCATCACCTCCACCGCGGCGGGGTTGATCGACTCGGCCGGCTCGCTGCCGGCCGAGAACACGTCGATGCGGTCGCCGGCGAGCTCGCGCAGCCAGCCGGCGGCCATCTGCGACCGTCCGGCGTTGTGCACGCACACGAAGAGCACGGCGGGGCGGGATGATGCGGCGGGGGCGGCGGGCTGATCGGGCATGGCCGCCATCCTAGACAAGGCGGGTTAACGCCCGGCGGCCGCCGCCCGGCCGGGCGAGCCCCTACGATGGTCGCCATGGACGCTGCCCGGCCGAGCTCCCGCGACTGGGCCACCACTGCCGCCGAGGTCGTGATGGTGGTGGTGTCGGTGGTCTACGTGGTGACGAGCAGCTTTGCCGTGCTCGCCGTGTGGGAGGTGATCGCCGCCGCCTATCTCGTGGTCGGCTACGCCGGCATCCGTCGGCGCACTCTCGCCGGGCAGGCCGACACGGGCCGCTCGGGCGTGCTCGACACGCTCTCCTGGGTGCTGCCGCTGGCGGCGAGCCTGGTGGGCATCAACTCGGCCGTGCTCTTCCTGCTCGGCCGGTCCGACCTCGCCGGCGACCCGGGAGCCGGCGCAGTCACTGCGGTCTCGGCGGCGCTCGGCATCGTGATCTCGTGGCTGCTGCTGCACACGGGCTTCGCGCAGCGTTACGAGACCATCGAGTCGCGGTCGACGGGCGAACCGGGCCTGATCATCCCGTCGAGGCCGCATCCGGGACTCGTCGACTACCTGTACTTCTCGTTCACCATCGGCTCGTCGTTCGCCACCTCCGATGTGACGGTGAACACCAGCCGGATGCGCCTGACCGTGCTCATGCACAGCGTGGTGAGCTTCTTCTACAACGCGCTCGTGGTGGCGTTGGCGTTCCAGATTCTGCAGCAACTCGGCGCGCCCTGACGCAGATGGGCCGTCGGGGCGACGGGCCCACGGCCCGGCGCGGCTCAGGCCTGGCGCTTGGCCTTGTTGACGCTGCGCCGCACGAACCCGAACACCAGGGTTCCGACGATCAGGATGATGCCGATGATGCCGAGCCAGAGCAGACCCTCGATGGCGAAGCCGACGACGCTGAGGATGGCCCAGAGCACCAGGAGGATGACGATGACGGTCATGAACATGTCCTTTCACGGACGTCGTGTGCGGCGGTTGCCCTTCGAGCCTAACCCGGACGGGGGTCAGGGGGCGGCGCAGGGCGAGTGCTCGGGTTCGCTTCAGCATCCGTTCACCCGCCGCCCCTACGGTCGGCGTATGCACGACACCCGCTGGAGCACCCCCGCCTTGATGGCCCGCATCGACCTCGCCATCGTGCTCGACGGGAAGAGCCGGGTGGTGTCGGCCGAGCGGGCGCGGCTGCGGCTCGACTTCCTCAACGTGGTGAGCGCGGTCGACGGCGGGCGGATGAGCTCCGACGAGGCGCTGGGCCGGCTCGAGACCATGCTCGACACCGCCCGCGCCGCGGCCTGACGGGCGCCGCGCCGCGGCCCGACGGGCCTGCCTACACCGGCGCCACGTGGTGCCGCCCGAGCGGCAGCATCAACGGCTTGCCCGACGTCGGGTCGGCGATCACCCGGCTGTCGAGCCCGAACACCGCCCGCACCATCTCCTCGGTGAGCACCTCGGCCGGCGTGCCCGCCGCGTGCACCGCGCCGTCGGCGATGGCCACCAGATGGTCGGCGTAGCGCGCTGCGAGGTTGAGGTCGTGCAGCACCATCACGACGGTGGTGCCGCGGGTGCGGTTGAGGTCGGTGAGCAGGTCGAGCACGTCGATCTGGTGGCTCACGTCGAGAAAGGTGGTCGGCTCGTCCAGCAGCAGCAGATCGGTCTGCTGGGCGAGCGCCATCGCGATCCACACCCGCTGCCGCTGACCGCCCGACAGCTCGTCGACGGGCCGGTCGGCCAGGGCCGCGGTCTCGGTGGCGTCGAGGGCGGCGGCCACCGCGGCGTCGTCGTCGGCGTTCCAGCGGGAGAGCAGGCGCTGGTGCGGGTGCCGCCCGCGGCCCACGAGGTCGGAGACCGTGATGCCCTCGGGCGCGATCGGCGACTGCGGCAGCAGGCCGAGCGTGCGGGCGAGCTCTTTCGCCGGCATCCGGTGCACCTGCTTGCCGTCGAGCAGCACCTGCCCCGCGCGCGGCGCGAGCAGGCGCGACATCGAGCGCAGCAGGGTCGACTTGCCGCAGGCGTTGGCGCCCACGATGGCGGTCACGCCGCCGGGCGGCACGGCGAGCGAGAGCTGCTGCACCACGGTGCGGTCGCCGTAGCCGAGCGTGAGGTCGTGGGCGGCGAGGGTGTGGCCACGCGTCACAGCGAGCCTCCAGATCGATTCGAACGGATGATGAGATACACGAGATAGGGGGCGCCGAGCACGCCCGTCACGACGCCCACGGGGTAGCGGGTGCCGAAGGCGAACTGCCCCACGAAGTCGGCCACCACCACCAGCAGCGCCCCCACGAGCGCGGCCGGCACGAGCAGCGATGCGCCGGGGCCCACCAGCCGGGCGGCGATCGGCCCCGCCAGGAAGGCCACGAACGCGATGGGTCCGGCGGCCGCGGTGGCGAACGCGATCAGGCCCACGGCGGCCACGATCACGATCAGCCGCGTGCGGTCGACGCGCACCCCGAGCGCCGCCGCGGTGTCGTCGCCGAGCCGGGTGGCGGCGAGGTTCCGCCCCTGGCCGAGCAGCACCGGAGAGAGCACGGACACCGCCACGAGCACCGGCAGCACCTGCCCCCACGAGGCCCCGTTCAGGCTGCCGGTGAGCCAGCGCATGGCCTCCTGCAGATCCCACTGCGCGGCCTGCGAGAGCACGTAGGCGGTGACGCTGTCGAGCATGGCGGCCACGCCGATGCCGATCAGGATGAGCCGTGTTCCCGCCACCCCGCTCCGGTACGACAGCGCGTACACCAGCAGGGCCACGGCGAGGCCCACCACGATCGCGAACACCGACACCTCGGCGGCGCCGAGCGACAGGGTCACGATGGCGAACGCGGCGGCGGCGCTCGCCCCCGAGCTGATGCCGATGATGTCGGGGCTCGCCAAGGGGTTGCGCAGCATGGTCTGGAAGGCCACGCCGCCGAGCCCGAACGACAGGCCCGCCAGCACGGCCAGCGACACGCGGGGCAGCCGCAGCCGACCCACGGTGAACGTGGCCCCCGCCACGTCGTCGCCCAGGATGACGCGCAGCACGTCGGCCGGCGGGTAGAACGTGCGGCCCGCCATCAGGCTCACCGCGAACATCACCACGATCAGGGCGGCCAGCACGATCATCACGGCGCGCCGGCGACGGGAGCGGTGCGCTCGACCGCGCCGCACGGCGTCGACCGTCGTGGCGTGCAGCCCGGCATCCGGAGGCACGCCCGGTGCGGCGGGTGGCGATGGATCGACGGCGGTCACAGGCTGCGCACCTTCTGCCGCCGCACGATGGCGATGAAGAACGGCGCGCCCACGAGGGCGGTGATGATGCCCACGTCGATCTCGGCCGGGCGCGCCACCACGCGGCCCAGGATGTCGGCGGCCGTGAGCAGGCACGCGCCCGCCACCGCCGAGAAAGGCACCAGCCAGCGGTGGTCGACCCCCACCAGCAGCCGGCAGGCGTGCGGCACCACGAGGCCCACGAAGCCGATCGGCCCGGCCACGGCCGTCACCGCACCGCAGAGCACCACGGCTCCGAGCGCGGCCGAGCCGCGCGCGAGGGCCACCCGCTCGCCGAGCCCCGCCGCCAGCTCGTCGCCGAGCGCCAGGGAGTTCAGGCCCCGGGCCGAGAGCAGGCAGATCACGAAGCCCACCACGATGAACGGCAGCACCTGCTGGATGCTCGCGAGGGTGGCCCCGCCCACCCCGCCGATCTGCCACGATCGCACGCTCTCGCTGATGTCGCCGCGCGGCAGCACGATGGCGCTGGTGAACGACACGAGCGCCGCCGAGGTGGCCGCGCCGGCGAGCGCGAGCTTGAGCGGGGTGGCGCCGCCGCGGCCGAGGGAGCCCACCGTGTACACGAACACTGCGGCCAGCGCGGCGCCGGCGATGGCGGTCCAGATCTGCGCCGAGGCGCCCGCGAGCCCGAAGAACGCGATGCCGCCCACCACCGCGAGCGAGGCGCCCATGTTCACGCCCAGGATGCCGGGGTCGGCGAGCGGGTTGCGGGTGACGCCCTGCATCACGGCGCCCGAGACGGCCAGGGCGGCGCCGCCGAGCACCGCCAGCAGGGTGCGCGGGATGCGCGTGGCCACGGCGGCGCGGTCGAACCCGTCGGTCGCTCCGCCCAGAGCGGCCACGATGTCGTCCCACCCCACGTCGCGCGACCCCACGGCGACGGATGCGGCGGCCAGCGCCACGAGGAGCGCTGCGGACACCAGCAGCCAGAATGCTCGAAGCCGTCTCGGGCGCCGCACGGCGGCGGCTCCCGAGACGGCGGGTGCGCTGATCGCCCGGGTCACGCCTTGTCGGCGGCCTCGGCGAGCAGCGCCAGGTAGTCGTCCAGCACCCACGAGATCGACAGCGGGGTGGGGTTCGCGGCGGTGCCGAGAGGGCTGGTTCCGGGCAGCGCCACGACGGCCTTGTTCGCCACGGCGGGCATCTGCGACAGCAGGGGGTCGCCCTCGAGGGCGGTGAGCAGCTCGTCGCCGCCGTAGGTGACGATGATGTCGACGTCGCCGAACGCATCCGCCTGCTCGGCGCTCTGGCTCAGGGCGAACAGGTCGGTGGTGGCCGAGGCCGTCGCGATGCTCTCGGGGGTGCTCAGCCCGAGGTCGTCGAAGAACATCGCCCGGGTGTCGTGGGTGGTGTAGAAGCTCACCTCGCTGAGGTCGGCGGTGTCGACGTGGGTGAGGAACGCAGCCGACTTGCCCTCGAGCTGCGGGTACTCCGCCGCGGCGTCGGAGATCTGCTGTTCGAGGTCGGAGACGAGCTGCTCGCCCTCGGCCTTCAGGCCGATGGCCTCGCTGTTGAGCTCGATCATCTCGCGCCACGGGGTGCCCCAGGCGGTCTCGGGGTAGGCCACCGTGGGGGCGATCTCGCTGAGCGTGTCGTAGTCCTCCTGGGTGAGGCCCGAGTAGGCGGCCAGGATGACGTCGGGCTGGGTGTCGGCGACGGCTTCGAAGTCGATCCCGTCGGTCTCGTCGAACAGCACCGGGGTCTCGGCACCGAGGTCGTCGAGCTTCTCCTTCACCCAGGGCAGCAGGCCGTCGCCGTCGTCGTCGCCGAAGTTGGCGGCGGCCATGCCCACCGGCACCACGCCGAGTGCGAGCGGCACCTCGTGGTTCGCCCAGTTCACCGTGGCCACGCGTTCGGGCTTCGCATCGATCGTGGTGGTGCCGAGCGCGTGCTCGATGGTGATCGGGGTGAAGGCGGCGTCGCTCGAGGCGTCCGACGAGTCCTCGGCGGAGGACGAGGTCGAGCAGCCGGCGAGGGAGGCGGCGAGGAGGGCTGCCGTCGTGAGAGCGAGCAGGCGCGAGGCGCGGGGCATGGAGATGCCTTTCGATGGGGGTGCAGGGGTTCGCGACCCGGCGCAGTGCTGCGGCGCTTAGGGTTGCCTTACCAAACCTAGGTAGGGCTGAGGGGTTATGCAAGTCGGTGCGACATGTGGATCTCCTATGATCTCGAGAGTCATCGACCGGAGGGAACGAGTGTGGGCGTGATGAGGAGATGGGTGTTTCCGGTCATCCGGATCGTCTTGATCGCGGTGATCGCGATCGCGTTGGGAAAGCTGGCGTTCTTTCCCGACAAGGCGGCCGAGGCCGACCCGGCCGTGCCCACCGGAGAGGTGATGGAGCCCACGGTGGCCGTCACCCTCGGCAGCATCACCAACGACGTCGTGATCGACGCGACGGTCTCGGCCGATGCCGCCGTGCCCATCAAGGCCACCGCGGCCGGCACGGTCGACGAGGTGTTCTTCGCGGTCGGTGCGCCGGTGGCCGCCGGTGACGTGGTGTTCGACGTGAAGGTCGAGATCGTGCGCGACCCGGGTGAGACGGTCGACGCCGAGGGCAAGCCGTTGCCGGCCATCTTCCGCTACGAGGAGGTGACGGCGCCGAGCTCGGGCACCCTCAGCTCGCTGGCCGTGATCGAAGGCCAGACGGTGGCCATCGGCGAGGCGGCGGGCCAGATCGCGCCGCCCACGTTCTCGGTCTCCGGCGCACTGCAGCCCGCGCAGCAGTACCGGCTGGTCAACCAGCCCACGGAGGCCTCGGTGGCGATCACCGGCGGACCGGCCCCGTTCACCTGCACGGGCCTGCGCATCCAGACCCCGCTCGCCGGAGCCGGATCGGGCGGCGACACGGGCACGGGCGGCACCGGCGGCACCGGCACGGGTGGCACGACGGGCGGCACCTCGGGCGGCGGCACCTCCACCACCGTGAGCTGCCCGGTGCCCGACGGGGTGACGGTGTTCCCGGGCCTCGCCGCGCAGATGACCATCGCGGGAGGCCGCGCCGACAACGTGCTCGTGGTACCCACCACCGCCGTGCGCGGGGCCGCCCAGAGCGGATCCGTGTGGGTGGTGACCGCCGACGGCACCCACGAGGAGCACCCTGTGGGACTCGGCCTCAGCGACGGCAGCCAGGTGGAGATCACCGGAGGCCTCACCGAGGGCGACACGGTGCTGCAGTTCGCCCCCGGAGCGGCCGCCCTGCCCTCCGACGGCATGGGCGACTGCACCGCGATGCCCGACGGCAGCATGATGTGCGGATCGGTCCGGTGACGCTGCTGCACCTCGCCGGGGTGACCCGCACGGTGCTGCCCCCCGATCAGCCGGCACTCACCATCCTGAACGGCGTCGATCTCACGGTCGAGGAGAACGACCGCGTCTCGGTGGTGGGCCGGTCGGGTTCGGGCAAGTCGACGCTGCTCAACCTGCTGGGCCTGCTCGACCTTCCCACCAGCGGCACCCTGGAGTTCGAGGGCCGCCCGGTCAAGCAGTACTCGGCGGGCCAGCGTGACCGGCTCCGCGGCCGCGAGATCGGCTTCGTGTTCCAGCAGTTCAACCTGCTCCCCGGTCGCACCGCCCTCGAGAACGTGATGATGCCGCTCTACTACGCCGACGGCCGCCAGTTCTGGCGCCGGCGCACCATCGCGGCCGAGATGCTCGAGGAGGTGGGTCTCGGCCACCGGCTCGACAGCCTGCCCGACCGCCTCTCGGGGGGAGAGCAGCAGCGCGTGGCCATCGCTCGCTCGCTCGTGCGCGGGCCGCGCCTCATCCTGGCCGACGAACCCACCGGTGCTCTCGACCTCGACACCGGGCAGAGCGTGATGGAGCTGATCGACGAGGTGGCGGCGCGCACGAACGCGGCCCTCGTCGTGATCACCCACGACCCGGCCATCGCCGAGCGCTCCCGCGACCACTACCGGCTCGACCACGGCGTGCTGCGCCGGGCCGACGCGGATGTCGCGGCCGATGCCGGGGTCGCGGCCGACGCCGGGGCCGTGCGATGAGCCGCGTCGTCACGAGCGTGCTCGGCGCCGTGCTGGAGGCCTGGCAGGAGCTGCGCATCCACCGCACGCGGGTGCTGCTGTCGCTGATCGGCGTGGCCGTGGCGGTGTGCTCGCTCACCACGGTGGTGGCCCTGGGCGCCATCCTGCAGCAGTCCACCGCCGAGCTCAGCGAGCGCCAGAGCGGCCGGCCCGCCACGCTGTACGTCTCGGCCTACCGCGACGACGGGCAGCAGGTCGATGCCGAAGCGCTGCAGAACGGATGGCGGGACACCGTCGCCCGGTACGGCATCGACTACGCCAGCCGGCTCGTGAACGCCACGGTTCCGGTCGACTCGCCCGAGGGGGTGCTCTCGGTGGGCACGCAGGCCGTCGACCAGCCCTACGGCGAGATGCACCGCGTGCGCATCATCGAGGGCTCGTGGTTCGCGCCCGACGACGCGCAGCTGCTGGCGCCGCCGGTGATCGTGAGCGAGGTGTTCTGGAACCGGCTCGGCCGCCCCGACCTCGCCACGCATCCCACCATCTCGCTCGGCGGGCCGGGCGGCACCACCGCGGTGGTGACCGGGGTGTACCCCTCGGCCGACTGGGAGACCGAGCCCGCCATGTTCATGCTCGTCGACCAGTTGACGGCGTACCAGGCGGCGGATGCGGGCGCCGGGGCGCCCGTCGACCCCTACGCGGGCTCGTCGGTGCAGTACGAGATGTGGGTTCCGCCGGCCGACTGGCAGTCCATCGCCGACGCGGTCAAACGCGACCTCTCGGCCGCGGTCGGCGACGGCGCGGTGGTCGACGTCAGCCGCCAGGACGCCGCGCAGTACGGCGACGACCCGTTCATGGCCACCCGGCTGATCGTGGGCGGCATCGCCCTGCTGGTGCTGCTGCTCGGCGCGCTCGGCCTGGTGAACATCGCCCTCGTGACGGTGAAGCAGCGGGTGCGCGAGATCGGCATCCGCCGCAGTTTCGGGGCCACCGCGGGGCGGGTGTTCTTCGCCGTGATGATGGAGAGCGTGGTGGCCACGGTGGCCGCCGGAGCCGTGGGGGTGGCGGCCGCCATCCTCATCGTGCAGAGCCCGATGGTGCACGACTTGGTGGGCCAGGGGCTCATCACCGACTTCCCGCCGTTCCCGGTCGACGCCGCGGTGCTCGGGCTCGTGGCCGCCTCGGCCGTGGGGGCGCTCGCCGGGTTGCTGCCGGCGCTCGTGGCGGTGCGGGTGAAGGTGATCGACGCCATCCGGTACTGAGGCGCGGTTCGGGATGTCGCGGAGGCCTCCCGCGGGGCCACCCGCCGGCCCGGGCGTCAGCAGTTGGGCACGTTCACGGCCAGGCCGCCGCGCGAGGTCTCCTTGTACTTCGAGCTCATGTCGGCCCCGGTCTCGCGCATGGTGGCGATCACCTGGTCGAGCGACACGTGGTGGGTGCCGTCGCCCCAGAGTGCCATCTTCGCGGCGTTCACCGCCTTGGCCGCCGCGAGGGCGTTGCGCTCGATGCAGGGCACCTGCACCAGCCCTCCGATGGGGTCGCAGGTGAGGCCGAGGTTGTGCTCCATGGCGATCTCGGCCGCGTTCTCCACCTGACGGGGAGTGCCGCCGAGCACCGCGGCGAGGCCGGCGGCCGCCATCGACGACGCCGAACCCACCTCGCCCTGGCAGCCCACCTCGGCTCCCGAGATGGAGGCGTTGCTCTTGTAGAGCGCTCCGATCGCCGCCGCCGTGAGCAGGAACTCCTCCACCACGGCCTCGAGCGCCCCCGGCTCCACGCCGCGCGGCGTGTAGTGCAGCGCGTAGTAGAGCACGGCGGGGATGATGCCGGCGGCGCCGTTCGTGGGGGCCGTCACCACGCGCCCGCCCGAGGCGTTCTCCTCGTTCACCGCCAGGGCCACGAGGTTCACCCGCTCCTGCCAGAACTCCGGCCGACGATCGGGGTCGACCCGCTCCAGGTGGGCGTGCAGCACCCCGGCCCGGCGGCGCACGTTCAGGCCGCCGGGCAGCACGCCCTCGCGGGTGAGGGCGTTGCGCCAGCAGCCGTCCATCGCCTGTTCGATCGCCCGCAGGCCGTCGGCGAGCTCGGTCACGGAGTGCCGGGCGAGTTCGTTCTGCCGCACCACGGCCGCGATGGCGAGTCCGGTCTCGTCGCAGCGCTGCAGCAGCTGGTCGCCGGTGGCGAACGGCAACGGGATGGGCGCGCCGGTCGCTTCCGCCGTCTCGTCGTCGCCCTCGCGCACCACGAAGCCGCCGCCCACGGAGTAATAGGTCTCGGCCGCCAGCACCAGGCCGGCGGCGTCGACGGCGCTCAGCGTGAGCGCGTTCGGGTGCCGCGGCGCCACGGTGAGGGGGCGCAGCACGAAGTCGGATACGGCGCAGCGCACCCGGTGCACCCCGGCCAGCAGCACGCATCCGGATGTCTCAATCGCGGCCAGCCGCTCCTCGGCCTCGTGCGGCAGCGTCGACTCGGGCCGGAGCCCCTCGAGCCCGAGCTGCACCGCCCCGAAGGTGCCGTGACCGGCGCCCGTGGCGGCGAGCGAGCCGAACAGCTCCACCCGCACCTCGGCGACGGAGTCGAGGCCGCCCGACGCCCGCAGCGGCGAATCGGCTGCGATGAGTCGCTCGGCGAAGTCGCCGGCCGCCCGCATCGGGCCGACGGTGTGCGAGCTCGAGGGGCCGAGGCCGATGGTGAAGAGGTCGAACACCCCGGCCAGGCGCGGCGGCGGTGCCGAGACGGGGTGGGACATTGGGCTCGACCCTACCCCCGCCCGACGGGGCGATCAAGGCCGCTCGGCCGCAGCCGCGCCGTGGGGCGACGGAGTTGCGGCGGCCATCCTGCGAACGACGGATGCTCCGTCCGGAGGTGGCCCGCGCATCCGTCGTTCGAGGGCGGCGGCCGGGCGCATCCGTCGAGGGTTGTTGCGACGAATCGAGGGTGAGCGGTGGGGCGGCGGGCGCTAGCGTGACGCCAGAGGCGTGCGCAGCGCGCCGGATCCATCGCCCCTCGAGAGGAGCCCGACCATGTCAGGCATCGAACACGTCAGCCAGCACCACCGCACCACGCTCGAGAACATCGGGCACCACCCCACCACGCACAACCTGGAGTGGAACGACGTGATCGGCCTGCTCGACGAGGTGGCCGAGGTGCGAGAGGAGCACGACGGCAAGTTCATCGTGAAGCTCGGCGACGAGCGCATCGTGCTCACGAAGCCGCGCCACAAAGACGTCGACGAGCAGATGGTGGTCGACCTGCGCCGCCTGTTCCGCGCCGCGGGCTACCTGCCCACCAAGGACTGACCGGCCGACGACGGAGCCGGCACTCCACCTCCGAACGACGGAGTTTCGGGCGCCATCTCGAGAACGACGGATGCTCGGCCCGACGATGGCGCCCGCATCCGTCGTTCGCGCGGGGCGGCGCCCGGGGCGCGGGCCCGGGTCAGTGGGCGGCGGGGGCGGGGTGGGAGCGCGACGTGAGGCGGCGGATGCCGAGCACGATCGCCACCACCAGGAGGCCGAGCGCCAGGCCGAAGACGGCCGAGGATGCCGTGTCGGCGAGCCACACCACCACCGGCCCGGCGGCCTCGACCGCGTGCGTGATCACGTGCAGCAGATCGTAGGGGCCGTGCCAGAACGTCTCGGCCAGGTTCGCGATCACGAGGTGGCCACCCACCCAGAGCATGGCCACGGTGCCCACCACGCTGATCACCCGGAAGACCGCGGGCATCGCCGCCACGACCCGGGCGCCCGTGCGCCGCACCTTCCGCGCCGGGCTCTTCATCAGCCGCAGGCCGATGTCGTCGACCTTCACCAGCAGCGCCACCGCGCCGTACACCAGCGCCGTCATGCCGAGCCCGATCACCACGAGGGCTCCCAGCGTCATCCAGATGCCGAGCTCGGGGTCGAGGCTGTCGAGTGCGATGAGCATGATCTCGGTGCTCAGGATGAGGTCGGTGCGGATGGCGCCGAACACCAGTTTGCGCTCGTCACGCGACTCGGTCTCTCCGCTGTCGTGGTGCATCCCGAACCACTCGAGCACCTTCTCGGCACCCTCGAAGCAGAGGTACGTGCCGCCGATGATGAGCAGGAACGGCAGCACCCAGGGCGCGAACGCCGACAGCAGCAGCGCTATGGGGATGATGATGACGAACTTGTTCACCAGGCTGCCGAGCGCGATGCGCCACACCACGGGCAGCTCTCGGGCGGGCGTCAGCCCCTGAACGTACTGCGGGGTGACCGCGGCGTCGTCGATCACGACCCCGGCGGTCTTCGCGCTCGCCTTCAGGGCGGCGGTGAGGATGTCATCGACGACAGCGAGCAGGCCGACAGACATGCGCTTCTCCAAGGGGTGGGATGCGCCGCTGCTCCAGGGGTGGCAGCGACGGCGTCAAGAGTATCGCGGGCCCGCACGGCAGCGCGTAGCGTCGGAGCATGACCGTCGTCATCGCGTTCGTCGCGAACATCCTCGTCGCCCTCGCCAAGTCGGTGGTCGCCGGCCTCACCGGCTCCGCGTCGATGCTGGCCGAGGCGGCCCACTCGTGGGCGGATGCGGGCAACGAGATCTTCCTGCTGATCGCCGACCGGCGCGCGGGCAAGAAGCGCGACACCGCGCATCCGCTCGGCTACGGCCGTGACGCCTACATCTTCTCGCTGTTCGCGGCGTTCGGCATCTTCACCGTGGGGGCTGTGGTGTCGGTGTACCACGGCATCCAGAGCCTGGCCGCACCGGAGGCCGTTGAGGACTACGCCCTCAACTACATCGTGCTCGCGGTGGCCTTCGTGCTGGAGGGCTTCTCGCTCACGCAGTCGGTGATGGAGGGGCGGCGAACGGCCCGCCGCTACGGCCGCGGCTTCTTCGACTACGTGGTGAACGGGTCGAACACCACGCTGCGGTCGGTGTTCTTCGAAGACACGGCGGCACTGCTCGGGCTGGTGATCGCCGGCGCCGGCATCGGCCTGCACCAGGCCACGGGCGACCCGGTGTGGGATGCGCTCGGCTCGATCGCCATCGGGCTGCTGCTCGGCGGGGTGGCGCTGTTGCTGATCAGCCGCAACCGGCGGTACCTGCTGGGGGCGGGGCCGAGCGAGCAGTACCGGGCGCAGATGGGCCGGGCGCTGCTGGCGCACGCCGAGATCCAGCGGGTGACCTCGCTCTACCTGGAGTTCAGCGGGCCGGGCGAGCTCTTCCTCGTGGCGGCGGTCGACCTCGTGGGCGACGGGCCGGAGGAGGATGTCGCCCGGCAGCTGCGCCGGCTCGAAGGAGACCTCGAGCAGCACGAGCTGATCGGCAAGGCCGTGCTCACCCTCGCCGTGAGCGACGAGCCCTCGCTCGACTTCGACCGTGGGAGGCTGCAGTCATGACCTCGTTCCTCCGCCGCCCCCTCGCCGCGCGGGCCGCCACGCTCGACGCCGACGACGCGCTCGCACCGCTCCGCGACGCCTTCGTGGCCGATCCCGCGGTGCGGGCGTACTTCGACGGCAACTCGCTCGGCCGGCCGCTGCGCGCGACCGCCGGCCGCATGACGGCACTGCTGGACGGCTGGTCGTCGCGCCTGATCCGGCACTGGGACGAGGGCTGGATGGCGGCGCCCGAGACCGTCGGCGACCGCATCGGCGCGCTCACGCTGGGTGCGGCCCCCGGCCAGACGGTGGTGGGCGACTCGACCACGGTGCTGCTCTACAAGCTGATCCGGGCGGCCCTCGCCGCGCGGCCGGGACGCGACGAGATCGTGATCGACGACGACGACTTCCCCACCGACCGCTTCCTGGTGGAGAGCATCGCCCGCGAGACCGGCTCGACGGTGCGCTGGATCCCGGTGCCCCGCGACGGCGGCATCGAGCCCGAGCAGATCGCGGAGGCCGTGGGGGAGCGCACGGCGCTCGTGCTGCTGAGCCACGTGTCGTACCGCTCGGGCCACCTCGCCGACGCCGAGACCATCACGCGCCTGGCGCACGACGCTGGGGCGCTCGTGCTCTGGGACATCTGCCACTCCGTGGGCTCGGTGCCCCTGGAACTCGACCGCTGGGAGGTCGACTTCGCGGTGGGCTGCACCTACAAGTACCTCAACGGCGGCCCCGGTTCGCCCGCCTTCGCCTACGTGCGGTCGGGCCTGCACGCCGCGCTCGAGCAGCCGATCACCGGCTGGATGGGCGCGGCCGACCCGTTCGCGATGGGGGAGCGCTACGAACCCGCGCCGGGCATCCGACGTCTCCTGAGCGGAACGCCGTCGATCCTGGGCATGCAGCCCATGCTCGACATGCTCGACCTCATCGAGCAGGCCGGCCTGCCCGCGGTGCGCGCCAAGTCGATCGCGCTCACGGAGTTCGTGGTCGACGCGCTCGCCGACGGCGGCGCCCTCACGGGTCTCGGCCTCACCCTCGAGTCGCCGCGCGACCCCGCTCGACGCGGCGGGCACGTCACCCTCGGTCATCCGGATGCGGAGGCCGTGGTCGCGCGGGCCTGGCAGCGCGACGTGCTGCCCGACTACCGGGCGCCCGGCGGCATCCGCATCGGGCTGTCGCCGCTCAGCACCTCGTTCGCGGAGGTGGCCGACGGCCTCGAGGTGCTCGCTGCCTGCCTGCGCGCCTGACCCGCGCGCCTGACCCGCCCATCCGCTCGAGCCTCGTCGAGTTGCGCCAAATCGCCCTCATTCAGCCCTCGAAAGGGCACTTTGGCGCAACTCGCCGGGATGTCGGTCAGGGGAGGGGGGCGATGCGCGCGATCACGGCGGTGAGGCGGGACTGGAGGTCGAGCAGCTCGTCGAGGTCGACGCCGAGTGCCTCGATCACCTGCGGCGGCACCTGCTCGGCCTGTTCGCGCAGCCGGCGGCCCTCGGGAGTCAGCCGCAGCGCCAGCTGACGCTCATCCTGAACCGAGCGCTCGCGGGTG
The DNA here is from genome assembly GCF_041927335.1 of Herbiconiux liangxiaofengii. Taxonomy (NCBI): domain Bacteria; kingdom Bacillati; phylum Actinomycetota; class Actinomycetes; order Micrococcales; family Microbacteriaceae; genus Herbiconiux; species Herbiconiux liangxiaofengii. The sequence goes on from NZ_JBHFHD010000002.1 coordinate 20,897, forward strand.
ACGAGCCCCGCGGATTCGAGCCGCTTCACCAGGGGCGAGAGGGTGGCCGGCTCGAGGCGCAGCACCGCGGCCACGTCGCTGAGTGAGCGCGGCTCCTTCTCCCACAGCGCGAGCATCACCAGGTACTGCGGATGCGTGAGTCCGAGCGGCTCGAGGATCGGCTTGTACGCGCCGATCACCGAGCGCGAGGCGACCGCGAGGGCGAAGCAGAGCTGGCGGTCGAGTGCGAGCAGATCGGTACCGGAGACCATGATCGTTAGTATACTAATGGTTATGGCACGAAACAAAAGGCCGCGCACCCCGAACCCGATGAACCCGTTCGACGGCAAACCGGGGTTTCTCAACAACCTCAACCGCATCGTGTTCACGTTCACCGGGCCGGCGCAGGTGGGCATCGGCCGGCCCGAGGCGCCCTACGTGGCGCCGGCCGATCCGCGCTGCCCGCTCTGCGGCAAGCTCATGGCCGAGCACGAGATCGACCGCTCGGGCGAGCGCACGCAGCTGCACTGCCCGGCCTGAGCCGATCCGTTCCGCCGGCCGGGGTCGGCGGGGGATGGGGTCAGGAGCCGTCGCCCGAGACGTCGGAGGTGGGGTCGGCGATCGCCGGGTCGACCTCATTGAGCAGGGCGCGCGCCACCTGGTCCCAGTCGGTTCCCTCGACCGCGGAGTCGGTACCGTCCACACGCCGCGTCGTGTACACGGGCTCACCCTCCTCGCCGGCCGAGGAGAGCACCACGAGGTGGCCGAGCAACGTGCCGTCGCGGGTGATCGCCCACTCCTCCGGGCCGCCCGCGAGGGTGTAGAGGTGGTCGCGGTGATCGATGGTGGTCTCGCCGGTTCCGAGCGCCATGGGCGGCTCCTTCTGTGCTGGGGTGCCGCTGATCGGCGGCGACCCGGGTGTGCAGCCGACCGTACGCCCCGGATGGCCGCGTGCCGAGTGGTCGGCAGTCACTGCCCAGGCCCGCCCGGCAGAATGGGCGGATGTCTCGACCCTCGCGATCCGCCCGCCGCCGTGACGGCCGCCGCGGTGCCGGGGGCGACGCCGCTCGGGCCATCCGGGTTCGGCGGGTCGAGCGGGGCGAGGTGTACGCCCGCGTCTCGAGCATCGGCGCCCCGGCAGACGCCGCACACGGGCGGGCCTTCGTGCTGGTCGCCGGCCTCGGCGTCTCGGCCACCTACTTCGAGCGTCTCGCACCCGACCTGAACGAGTTCGGACCGGTGCACGCGCTCGACCTGCCCGGGTTCGCCGGGGTGCCGCATCCCCCGTCGGCCCTGTCGATCGAGCAGTACGCCGACCTGGTCGAGGCCGTCGTCGACGACCTCGGGCTCGTCGACCCCGTGCTGATCGGCCACTCGATGGGCACCCAGATGGTGGCCGAGGTGGCGGCCCGGCGGCCCGGGCTGAGCACGCTGGTGCTGATCAGCCCGGTGGTCGATCCGGATGCGCGCCGGCTGCCCGTGCTGGCCTGGCGGTTTCTGCGGGCCGCGTGGCACGAGCCCGCGAAGGTCAAGGTGCTGGCGGTGGGGTCGTACCTCGTGTGCGGGCCGAAGTGGTTCCTCCGGGTGCTGCCGGCGATGATGCGGTTCCGTATCGAGGACCGGTTCCCGCGCATCCGTGCGCACACGCTCGTCATCCGTGGCGAGCACGACGCCGTGGTGTCGCGGGCCTGGGCCGAACGGGTGGCCTCGACGATCCCGTTCGCGTCGACCTGGGAGATCGGCGACGCCGCCCACTCGGTGATGCATCGGCACGCCGCCGGAGTGGCGAGGCTCTGCGTGGAGTTCACCCGGGCGCCGCGCGACAGCGACGATCTGCTCAACCGCATGTCGCACGAGGCGGCCGAGGCACCTGAGCCGCGCGCGGGTGACGTGGGCGCACTGGTGAGGGGACTCGTGGGGCGACTGCGCGAGCTGGTGGGCGTGCTGCGGCACGACGACCGGCTGATCGAGGCCGGCAAGACCGAGCACGCCGAGGCCATGAGTCAGGAGACGGCGGAACGCGGCGAGCCGGGGCGGGGCGAGCCGCGGCGCGGCACGGCCACCGGCCCCGGCTCCGGCCCCGTGCGCTAGCCTGGTCGGCTGGCCCCGCGCCGGCAGAGACGGAGCCGCCGCACCATGACCGACTACCTCGACGCGAACCGCGCCAACTGGAACGACCGCGCACCCCTGCACGCGGCGGGTGACACCGGCTACGCCGTCGATCGCTACGTGGCCGACCGCACCCGGCTGTCCGACGTGGTCGCCTTCGATCGGCCGCGACTCGGCGACCTGAGCGGCATCCGCGCGGTGCACCTGCAGTGCCACATCGGAACCGACACCCTCTCGCTCGCGCGGCTCGGCGCCGACGTGGTGGGCCTGGACTTCTCGAACGCCTCGATCGAGGCGGCCCGGGCCCTCGTGGCGCGAACGGGCGACGCCGTCACGTTCGTGGAGTCGGACGTCTACGAGGCGGCGGCGGTGCTGCCTCCAGCATCCTTCGACCTGGTCTACACGGGCATCGGTGCGCTGTGCTGGCTGCCGTCGATCGAGCGCTGGGCCGCGACGGTGGCCGCCCTGCTGGCACCCGGCGGGCGCCTGTTCCTCCGGGAGGGGCATCCGGTGCTCTGGTCGATCGACGACCGGCGAACGGATGCGCTCACGCTCGGCTTCCCCTATTTCGAGCAGAGCGAGCCCCTGAAGTGGGACGACGACAGCACCTACGTCGACACGCCAGGCACCATCGCTTCCACCACCACGTACGAGTGGAACCACGGCCTCGGCGAGATCGTGACGGCGCTGCTCGGCCAGGGGCTCGTGCTCACGATGCTCGTGGAGCACGACTCGGTGCCGTGGGAGGCGCTCCCCGGCCGGATGCGCGAGCGCCCCGACGGCGAGTGGGAGCTCACGGCGACGCCGCCCCCGGCGCCCCTCAGCTACACCCTCCAGGCCATCCGCCCTGTTGAGGCAGGTGCACGCTGATGGCGATCGAGACGGTGTGGCCGCTGTTCGGAGTGCGGCTCGAGACCCCGCGGCTCGTGCTGCGGGTGCTGCGCGACGACGACCTGGCCGGGGTGACCGAGGCGGCGCTCGCCGGCATCCACGGTGAGCAAATGCCGTTCCTGCACCCGTGGAGCGAGGCCGAGCCGGCGGAGTTGCGTCGGTCGTTCGCCGAGTTCCAGTGGGGGCGGCGTGCCGCGGTGCGGCCGGAGTCGTGGGCGCTGAGCTTCGTGGTGCTGCGGAACGGGCAGCCGATCGGCGTGCAGGATCTGGAGGCCGACGACTTCGCCGCCCGCCGCACGGTGTCGACGGGTTCGTGGCTCACCCGTTCGGCGCAGGGCCAGGGTCTCGGCAGCGAGATGCGGGCCGCCGTGCTGATGTTCGCGTTCGACGAGCTGGGCGCATCCGTCGCCGAGTCGGCCGCGTTCGACTGGAACGCGCCATCGCTCGCCGTGTCGACGCGACTCGGCTACCGGCCGAACGGCAGCGCGCGCGTCAGCCCCCGCCCGGGCGAGGTGGTGGAGGAGCGCCGCCTGCGCCTGGACGCCGCCGACCTCGTGCGCCCTGCCTGGCCCCTCGTGGTGACGGGCGCCGACGCGGCGCGCGCCGCCCTCATCGCCCCGGCCTGACCCCGCACCGCGCCCGGCCGCTTCGAACTGCAGCCGCCCCGGTGGTCACGGATGGCTCGCCTCCGCAGATACGGCTGCGACCGTCGAGTCGAGGGTCGGGGCGAACCGTTCGATCTCCCGCTGGCCGATGCCGTTGCGTCCGGCGGCATCGCGCCATCCGCTCACCGCGTCGACCACCTCGGACAGGACGGCTCTCGCGGCCGCCGGCGTCAGGTCGAACGAGTCGGCGTAGGCGAGGAGCGCCCGAACCTCGTCCTCCGGAGTGTCGGCTCCGCCCACTGAAGTCACGCGCTGAGCCCTGAGCGACGGTTCGGGGTTGAGATCGAAGGCCGGAGACAGCACCCAGCCCGCGCGCTCGCGGAGGAACCCGTGATTGCGCAGGTGGTCGTCGGTTTTGTGAGAAGCGATCGAGAACGCGATCCGGCGCCACAGCTGCCTCAGGTCGGCCGAGGCGCGGGCGGTGCTCTCCCACGCCATCACGTCCCACTCGTCGCCCGGATGCGGGAACTTCGCGATCAGCAGTCGCTCGCCGTCGCGCACCGATGCCTTGGGCCTGGCGCCGCCGAGCGAGCCGGTGCCGGCATCGAGCAGGAGCTTGACGGCGGCCAGATCATCCGGCCTCGGCGCGATGGCGCTTGGCGATGAGGCCTCGCCCCCACCGATCAGGAGACGCGTCGGCGAAGGCCCGGGGGAGCGCGCCGGTCAGCGCCTGCGAACCGGCGTGCAACGGCAGAGCGGGCTCGATCGCGTAGGAGCCGCGGGTCGCGAGGTAATCGCGACCGTAGGCGAACGAGGAGACCACCAGACGCCGGCGAACGGTCGAGAAGAGCTCACCGACCTGCGTCGTCACGCCGTCGAGGTCGAGGTAGGCCAGGACGCGGGTCATCGCCGCACACGTTCGGGGAGGGCCTGGTCGGCCCGGGCGCGCCCGAGGTCGGTGGTGTAGGGGTCGGTCGACCCGACGAGCGCATCCAGCACGCCCAGGGCCCGCGCGACCGACAGCACCGCCCCGATGCTCACACCCGGGTCGCCGTGCTCGATCTTCGACATCGTCGAGCGCGAGATGCCCGCCCGTTCGGCCAGCTCGGCCGCCGTGAGGGTCTGCAGCTTTCGCCAGGCGGTCAGATGCTCGCCCATCTCTACCGCGGCGGCGGAGACGCGAATCGGAAGAGGGCGAGACATCGCGTTCCTAACGTTTGTGTATGCATGCACTAACGCATTTGAGGCCTGGAATAAGCGACGTAATGCCTGAGCGTGGAGCCCCGGGAATAGAACTGCGCTAGGGTCGGTTCAACGAGATACATGCAAACGCATAGATCTTAGGAAAGGTCGCACCTCATGCAGTTCGGAATCTTCACCGTCGGCGACGTCACCACCGACCCCACGACGGGCCGCACCCCTGACGACACGGAGCGCACCCGTGCCATCCTGACGATCGCCCAGCACGCCGACCAGGCGGGCCTGGATGTCTTCGCCCAGGGCGAGCACCACAACCCGCCCTTCGTGGTCTCGTCGCCCACCACTCTGCTCGGCTACCTCGCCGGCACCACCAAGAACATCATCCTGTCCACCGCCACGACGCTCATCACCACGAACGACCCGGTGAAGATCGCCGAGGACTACGCGATGCTGCAGGTCATCTCGAACGGCCGCATGGACCTCATGATGGGCCGCGGCAACACCGGCCCCGTCTACCCCTGGTTCGGCAAGGACATCCGCGCCGGCCTGCCGCTCGCGGTCGAGAACTACGCCCTGCTGCGCCGCCTCTGGGAAGAGGAGGTCGTCGACTGGGAGGGCAAGTTCCGCACCCCGCTGCAGGGCTTCACCGCGACGCCCCGGCCGCTCGACGGCGTTCCCCCGTTCGTCTGGCACGGCAGCATCCGCAGCCCGCAGATCGCCGAGCAGGCGGCCTATTACGGTGACGGCTTCTTCCACAACAACATCTTCTGGCCCATCGAGCACACCGAGCAGATGGTGACGCTCTACCGCAACCGCTTCGAGCACTACGGCCACGGCCGTCGCGACCAGGCGATCGTGGGCCTCGGCGGCCAGTTCTTCGCCCGTAAGAACTCGCAGGACGCCTGGAACGAGTTCCGCCCCTACTTCGACAACGCCCCGGTGTACGGTCACGGCCCCTCGATGGAGGACTTCACCGAGCAGACCCCGCTCACCGTCGGTTCGCCGCAGCAGATCATCGACCGCTACGCCACGATGCGCGACCACGTCGGCGACTACCAGCGCCAGATGTTCCTCATCGACCACGCCGGCCTGCCGCTGAAGACCGTGCTCGAGCAGATCGACATCCTGGCCGAGGAGATCGTGCCCGCCCTGCGCGAGATCAACGACTCCAAGCGCCCCGCCGGCGTGCCGAGCAACCCGCCCAGCCACGCCGAGCGGGTGGCCGCGGCCCGTGCCGCCGGCTCGACGGCCGGCTCCCACGTCGACGGCGAAGACCGCTGGACCGGCTCGACCGCCGAGGACGACGTGGCGGCCGCCGCTGCCGGGGTTCCCGCCCACACGGGCGCGGCCTTCGGCCTCTGACCCGCAGCCCCACCCTCACCCGAACAACGGATGCGCCCCCGCCCCGGCGGGGGCGTTTCCCGTACCCACCCCCTGGCCCGCCCTCCGGGCGCGCCTCCGCCGCGCGTTCACCCGTTCTGTGACGGTCAGCGGATGAGGGCGAAGGCCACGAGTGCCGCGGTACCACCGACGAGCAGTCCGCCCGCGGTGGCCTGCACGACGAGGCTCGACGTGAAGCGTTCACGGCGGGTGGTGAGCTCGGGGCGGGCGAAGCGCGGTGTGCGGCCCGTGGCCGGCGCGGGCGGGCGCGGCTGCGCCGAGGGCGCGGCGCTCAGGTCGCGGGCCGGGCCGGGCGCGGGGCGGCGGCGGGTGACGTCGATCTCCCAGAGGAAGTCCTCGAACGCCTCGTCGTTCCGTGCGTCGCGCGCTGCCATCGTGTGCCGTCCCTTGCTCGGGTTCGAGCGTAGGCAGCGGGCCGTCCGGGGGCGATGGGGAGATCTCCCCATCGCCCGCACCTGGGGGAAACGGGGGTGCCCGGCGTGGCGGGCGGGGATGTCGGTGGGGCGGCGCACAATATCCGCATGGACAACATGGACACCTGCGAACGCTGCGCCGGCTCGGGCGCCGACCCGGTGCAGAGCGTCTTCGACGACGAGTTCGCCTTCTGCCGCGACTGCCGCGGCGACGGCCTCACCCTGTCGTTCGACGAGCTGCTCGAAGAACTGCGCCTCACGGCCTGACGGCCGAGCCCCCGCACATCCCCACCGATGAGACAACCCGCAACGAACCAGTAACGAATTCTCCGACGGCGTGCAAAACTGCCCGGAGAAGACGACGATTTGCTTCAGGGGAGGCGAGATGGGCACCAAGCACTACCGCCGCGGCGACGGTGGCGCCGCGACCGCGGTCGCCCCTGATCCGTCCGACCCGTACGCCGCCTATCTCGAGTGGGTGGCCGAGGGCCGCCCCGCCCTGGCCGGCGGTCTCGGCTTCGGCGCCACGGCCATGCCCTCCGGCCCGGCCGCCGAGGTGCCCGCGATGCGGGTGGCCTCCCACGTTCAGGTGCAGGAGCTCGAGGGCACCCCGGAGCCGCTGGTGCGGCCGAGTCTCTGGCAGCGCCTGGTGGCGCTCACCCGCCGCTGAACCGCACCTTCACGAACCCGGCGAGTCCGACGCGACTCAGGCGGCAGCGGCCACGCTGAAGTGAACCGACCCGGCCTCATCGACCCGCGCATCCAGAACCATGCGGTCGAGCACGCGAGCGGCCTCCTCCTGCAGATACACCCGCGCCCCGTCGCTGGAGACCACCTGGTCGCTCGGTGCCGGCCGTTCGGCCACCGCCACCTCGAAGGTGCTGCCGTCGGCAGCGCTCGAGATGCGCAGCCCGGGCTGGGCGTCGGCCGCGGTCTCGATGGCGGCTCGATCGGCGAGGGTCTTCACGACGGTTCCGGCGTTCTCGGTGATGGTGAGCATGAGCTCTCCTTCCGTATCGGTTGGAGCACCCCACCTTTCCGAGACCGCGAGCCGGTCTCAACCCGTTTCAGCCGGCTCTGCGGTTATTCACACCGGGATCGGATCTGGGATCGGATCCCGGGGCCTGCGCGTCGTGCTCGCCGATGAGCCGCCACACCGAGCTCGTGAGATCGGGGTGATCGAGCGCGATCTGCCGCAGCACCCGGTAGTTGCGCGCGGGGGTGGGCATCCGCCCGCCGTTCGAGGAGATGTTGTCGGCCCGTAGCAGGTACACCACGAGCTCGTCGACGCTCGGCAGCTCCTCCATGAAGTCCCACGGGTCTTCGCCCGCCAGCAGACGCTCGTGCACGATCGTGCTCAGCTCGTCGGCCGCCTCGGCGCGCAGCACCTCGAGGCTCGCGCGCCCGCGGGGCAGGTGCTGGTCGTCGTTCACCCGAAAAGCCTACGCGAGCCTCAGAGCCGGTCGGCGCCCACGGCGAAGGTGTCGCACGAGGCCGGCCCGCCCGAGAGCCCGGTCTCGAACCAGGTCTGCCGCGACTGGCTCGAGCCGTGCGTCCACGCCTCGGGGTTCACCTGCCCGCCGCTCTGCTGCTGGATGCGGTCGTCGCCGATCACCGAGGCCGCGTTCAGTGCATCCGCGATCTGCTGGCTCGTCACCGGCTCGAGGAAGGTGGTGCCGTTCTCGTCGGCGATGGTCGACGCGGCTCCCACCCAGGCGCCGGCGTAGCAGTCGGCCTGCAGTTCGGTGCGCACCGAGTCGGAGGCCGGCCCCGTGTCGGAGGAGTTCTCCGACGCGAGCACGCCGGTCAGGTTCTGGATGTGGTGCCCCCACTCGTGCGCGATCACATACATCTGCGACAGCGTTCCCCCGCTGGCCCCGAACCGGGTGCGCAGCTCGTCGAAGAACTCGGTGTCGAGGTAGATCTGCTCGTCGGGCGGGCAGTAGAACGGGCCGACCGCGCTGGTGGCCTGGCCGCATCCGGTGGTCGTCGACTGGTCGAACAGGATGACGTCGCCCGGCGACCGGTACTGCGCCGCCACGGCGGCCGCGTGGGCGGTCCAGTACACGTCGAGGGAGGTGGCGGCCCCGGTGATCAGGCAGTCGACGCTCGCGTTCGCGTCGGCGCCGGTCTCGCACGAGACCGCGCTGTCCTGGGCGCTGTCGGAGCCCTGCGACCCGCCCGCGAGGCCGGTCAGATCGACCCCGAGCAGCTGGGAGAGCAGGAACAGCCCCACCACGACCACCACGCTGCCGCCTCCGATGGCCGCCGTGCGCCCACGCTTGGAGACCTTGCCCGAATCGATCTTGGCGTTGGGGTTGAACGTCATGAGCACGAACGTACTGCGGTTGCCCTGCGCGCGCCGCTGTATACAAAGGGCCTTGATCGAGCCCTCGAAGCGGCGTAGATTGGCCGCGATGTATACAGAGAGCGGATGCGCGTGATGGCCCGCGCGAGCGACACGGTCTACGCGGCCCTGCGTTCCGAGATTCTCTCGTGGCAGCTGGCGCCGGCCACCGTGCTCGCCGAGGTCGATCTCGCGGCACGCCTCGGGCTCTCCCGCACGCCGGTTCGCGAGGCCCTCGCGCGGCTCGTGGCCGACGGTCTCGTGGAGCCGCAGGGCGGCCGAGGGCTGATCGTCTCCCCGGTGTCGGCGGCGAACGTCAGCGAGCTGTTCGAGCTGCGCCGGGGGCTCGAGACCGAGGCCGCGGCCCTGGCCGCGCGGCGCCGCGACGAACGGGTGTTCCGCCGGCTGCAGGACGAGCTGCGGGAGGTGCCGGCGCTGCTGGCCGACCCCGATCCGGGCCGGCACGCCTACTACGACCTGGTGGCGCGCTTCGACGCGGCCGTCGACGGCGCGGTGCAGAACCCCTACCTCGTGCAGGCGCTCGCCGGGGTGCGCACGCACCTCGTGCGCATCCGTCGCCTCTCGCACGACAACCCGGCGCGCCTGCTCGAGGCCGCCCGGGAGCACCTGCTCATCGTCGACGCGATCGTCGACGGCGACCCGCAGCTGGCGGCCGATGCCACCCGGGTGCATCTGGCGCGGAGCCTCCGCGCCACCCTCGGCTCCCTCCCGACCTCCCAGCTCGACCCCACCACTCCCGAGAAAGGCGCCACCGCCCGATGAACCTCCACGACGTCCGCGTGCACCGAAGCGACGAGAACCTGCCCCGCGAGGGCCAGCTGGCCTGGAAGATCGCCGAGGTCGCCGTCGACCCCGTGGCCGTCACCGACGAGGTGACCGAGATGGTGATCAACCGCCTCATCGACAACGCGGCCGTCGCCGTGGCGAGCATCACCCGTGGGCCCGGGGTGGCGGCTCGCTCTCAGGCACTCGACCACCCGTACGCGCCGGGCGCATCCGTGTTCGGTGTCACCGGGGGGTACAGCCCCGAGTGGGCGGCCTGGGCGAACGGCGTGGCCGTACGGGAGCTCGACTACCACGACACCTTCCTCGCGGCGGAGTACTCGCACCCCGGCGACAACATCCCGCCGATCCTGGCGGTGGCCCAGCACGTGGGCTGCAACGGCGCCGACCTCGTGCGCGGCATCGCGACCGGCTACGAGATCCAGGTCGACCTCGTGAAGGCCATCAGCCTGCACAAGCACAAGATCGACCACGTGGCGCATCTCGGCCCGTCGGCCGCCGCCGGGATCGGCACGATGCTCGGCCTCGATGCCGAGACGATCTTCCAGGCCGTGGGTCAGGCGCTGCACACCACCACCGCCACCCGTCAGTCGCGGAAGGGCGAGATCTCCACCTGGAAGGCGCACGCCCCCGCCTTCGCGGGCAAGATGGCGGTCGAGGCCGTCGACCGGGCGATGCGCGGCCAGACCAGCCCCACCCCCATCTACGAGGGAGAGGACGGCGTGATCGCGTGGCTGCTCGACGGCCCGGATGCGCGGTACCAGGTGCCGCTGCCGGCCGCGGGCGAGGCCAAGCGCGCCATCCTCGACACCTACACGAAGGAGCACTCGGCCGAGTACCAGGCGCAGGCCTGGATCGACCTGGCCCGCAAGCTCAACCGCGAGCACCCGGAGCTCGTCGACCCGGCGAACGTGGCGAGCATCACCATCCACACCAGCCACCACACCCACTACGTGATCGGCTCGGGAGCGAACGACCCGCAGAAGTACGACCCCACGGCCTCGCGCGAGACGCTCGACCACTCCATCCCGTACATCTTCACGGTGGCGCTGCAGGACGGGGCCTGGCACCACGTCGACTCGTACGCCCCGGCACGCGCCGCCCGCCCCGACACGGTCGAGCTCTGGCACAAGGTGCAGACGCTCGAAGACGCCGAGTGGACGCGTCGCTACCACTCGCTCGACCCCGCCGAGAAGGCGTTCGGCGGCCGCGTCGAGATCGTGCTCGCCGACGGCCGCACCGTGGTCGACGAGATCGCGGTGGCGGATGCGCATCCGCTGGGGGCACGCCCGTTCGCACGGGCGGATTACGTCGCGAAGTTCAGAACCCTGGCCGCCGGCGTGATCGAGGAGGCCGAGATCGAGCGGTTCCTCTCCCTCGCCGAGCGACTGCCGTCGCTCACGGTGGCCGAGGTGCGCGAGCTCAACGTGGTGGCCCGGCCGGGCCTTCTCGAGGCCATCCCCACCCCGAAGGGACTCTTCTGATGCTGTACTCCACCCTCCCGGCCCACGAGAAGCGCGCGGCCTTCCGCTCGGCGCTCGCCTCGGGCCGCCTGCTCCGGATGCCCGGCGCCTTCAACCCGCTGAGCGCCCGGCTGATCGAGGAGAAGGGCTTCGACGGCGTGTACATCTCCGGTGCCGTGATCGCCGCCGACCTCGGCTTCCCCGACATCGGCCTCACCACGCTCACCGAGGTGGCGACCCGCGGCGGCCAGATCTCGCGCATGACGAACCTGCCCACGCTGATCGACGCCGACACCGGCTTCGGCGAGCCGATGAACGTGGCGCGCACCGTGCAGACGCTGGAAGACGCCGGGGTGTCGGGCCTGCACATCGAGGACCAGGTGAACCCCAAGCGCTGCGGACACCTCGACGGCAAGGCGGTGGTCGACGCCGACACGGCGGTGAAGCGCATCCGGGCCGCCGTCGACGCGCGGCGCGACCCGAACCTGCTCATCATGGCGCGCACCGACATCCGGGCCGTCGACGGGCTCGGCGCGGCGATCGACCGTGCCAAGCAACTCGTCGACGCGGGGGCCGACGCGATCTTCCCCGAGGCGATGGCCTCGCTGGACGAGTTCGAGGCCATGCGGGCCGCGATCGACGTGCCGATGCTGGCGAACATGACGGAGTTCGGCAAGAGCGAGCTGTTCTCGGTGCAGCAGCTCGAGTCGGTGGGCGCGAACCTCGTCATCTTCCCGGTGTCGCTGCTGCGCATCGCGATGGGCGCCGCCGAGCGCGGGCTCGACGCGCTGGTCGCCGAAGGTTCACTGAAGAGCGAGGTCGCCACCATGCAGACGCGTGCGAGGCTGTACGAACTGCTCGACTACGCGGCCTACAACGCCTTCGACACCTCGGTGTTCGACTTCGATGTTCCGGATGCGCGGTGAGCGCTGCCTGCCGCATCACCGCTTTCACGACTTTCACCGCTTTCACGAGGGAGTGACATGAGTACCGAACCAGAGATCCGCAAAGGCCTCGCCGGAGTGGTCGTCGACCACACGGCCGTGTCGAAGGTGAACCCCGAGACCAACTCGCTGCTCTACCGGGGCTACCCCGTGCAGGAGCTGGCGGCATCCTGCAGCTTCGAGCAGGTGGCCTACCTGCTCTGGAACGGCGAGCTGCCGTCGGCGGCCGAGCTCGAGGCGTTCGAGGCCGCCGAGCGCGGCCAGCGGGCCCTCGACCCGGCCGTGCGGCGGGTGATCGACGAGCTGCCGCTCACCGCCCACCCGATGGACGTGGTGCGCACGGCCGTGAGCGTGATCGGCGCCCTCGACCCCGCGTGGGACGACGCATCGCCGGCCGGCAACCTCGCCAAGTCGGTGCGCCTGCTCGCGGCGCTGCCCGCGATCGTGGCGTACGACCAGCGCCGCCGCCGTGGCCAGGAGCTCGTGGAGCCCGACGAGACGCTCGGCTACTCGGCCAACTTCTTGAAGATGACCTTCGGCGAGGTGCCGTCGGATGTGGTGGTGAAGGCCTTCGACGTGTCGATGATCCTCTACGCCGAGCACTCCTTCAACGCCTCGACGTTCACCGCGCGCGTGGTCACGTCGACGCTGTCCGACCTGTACTCGGCCGTGGTGGCCGGCATCGGAGCCCTCAAGGGCCCGCTGCACGGAGGCGCGAACGAGGCCGTGATGCACGTGTTCGCCGAGATCGGAACGGCCTCCGAGGCCGAGGGATGGCTCGACGAGGCGCTGGCGTCGAAGAAGAAGATCATGGGCTTCGGCCACCGCGTGTACAAGAACGGCGACTCGCGCGTGCCCACCATGAAGGCCTCGTTGGAGACCCTCGTGGTGGAATACGACCGGCCCGACGTGCTCGCGCTCTACGATGCCCTGAACGACGCGATGCAGGCGCGCAAGGCCATCCAGCCGAACCTCGACTACCCCTCGGGGCCGGCGTACCACCTGATGGGCTTCGACACCGAGATGTTCACGCCCCTGTTCGTGGCGTCGCGGGTCGTGGGCTGGACGGCGCACATCATGGAGCAGCTCGCCTCGAACGCGCTCATCCGCCCGCTCTCGGCCTACAACGGCCCCGAGGAGCGCCACCTCCCCTGACCCCTCGCCCCCCGCGACTCGTCCCGAATCCGGCCTGGATGCGGCGTGTCGCGCCGTTTCGGGACGAGTCGCGGGGGTGTGCCAGGGTGGGGGCATGAACGGGGCGGATGCGGTGGGGGTCGTCGTGGTCGCGGGGCTGGCGGCACTCGCCCCGTTGGTGGCTGCGCTGGTGGGACGGGTGGCCCGCGTGCCGCTGGTGGTGTTCGAGATCCTGCTCGGCATCCTGGTGGGGCCGAGCGTGCTCGGCTGGGTGGGGGCGGCGCCCTTCACCGCGGCGATCGCCGACTTCGGCCTGGCACTGCTGTTCTTCATGGCGGGGCGCGAGATCGACTTCGCGGCCATCGCGGGGCGGCCGCTCGCCCGCGCCGGCATCGGCTGGGCCATCTCGCTCGTCGCCGCCATCGGGCTGGGGCTGCTGCTCGCGCCGACGGTCGAGGCGGCCGTGTTCATCGGGGTGGCGCTCACCTCCACCGCGCTCGGCACCATCATGCCGATGCTGCGAGACGCCGGCGAGCTCTCGACCCCCTTCGGGCGCGCCATCACGGCGGTGGGAGCCGTGGGCGAGTTCGGCCCGCTGATCGCCATCTCGCTCTTTCTCAGCGGGCGCTCGCCGGCCATCGCCGCCGTGGTGCTGATCGCCTTCGCCGTCGTGGCCGCCCTCGGCATCTGGGCCGCCTCACGCGGGCCCCATGTGGGACTGCACCGCATCGTCACGGCCACGCTGCACACCAGCGGGCAGTTCGCCGTGCGCCTGGTGCTGCTGGTGATCGCGGCGCTCACCGTGCTGAGCGTGGTGCTCGGTCTGGACATGCTGCTCGGCGCCTTCGCCGCCGGGGTGCTGTGCCGGGTGCTGCTGTCGGGGGCGGCGAAGCCTGATCTCGAGCTGGTCGACGCCAAGCTCGAGGCCGTGGCGTTCGGTTTCCTGGTGCCGATCTTCTTCATCTACACGGGTATCACGTTCGACCTCGCGGCCCTCGTCGACGACCCGACGGCGTTGGTGCTGCTGCCGGTGTTCGCCCTGCTGCTGCTCGTGGTGCGCGGTCTGCCGGGCCTGCTCGCGGCGCCGGCCCGCGCATCCGTTCGCGACCGCATCGCCATCGGGCTGTTCAGTGCCACCGGGCTGCCGATCATCGTGGCGGTGACGGGCATCGGGCTCGAGCAGGGGGTGCTCGAGGCGGGCACGGCGTCGGCGCTGGTGGGGGCCGGGATGCTGTCGGTGCTGATCTACCCGCTGGTGGCGCTGGCCATCCGCCGCCGTACGGGCGCAGTCCGACCGCCCGACGAGGAGCACGTCCCCCTCGAGGCCTGACCACCCCCAAGGGGTGAGCACACCCCAAGGCGTGAGCACACCCCCATGGCGTGGGCACACCAGATCCGTCACTTTCCGCCCCAAAAAGCGCGTTTTGGGGCCAAAATTGACGGATCTGGTTCGGTGGGGGCGGGATGCGGGTGTGCCAGGCTTGCGGGATGACTGACGCCCTGGCTCCCGACGCTCTCGCCCCCGACGATCTCTCGCGGCTGGAACGGGCCGTCGACCTGGCCCGGGCGGCGCGCGAGCGTGGCGATCATCCGTTCGGCGCGCTGCTGGTCACCGGCGACGGACGCGTGGTCGAGGCGATGAACACCGTGAACACCGGGCACGACCCGATCGGCCATGCCGAGACCAACCTCGTGCGCGACGCGGGCCAGGCACTCGAGCGCGACGAGCTCGCCACGGCGACGCTCTACACGAGCACGGAGCCGTGCGCGATGTGCACGGGGGCGATCTACTGGGCCGACATCCCCCGGGTGGTGTTCGCCCTCTCGGAGGAGGGGCTGCGCGACATCGTGGCGGCGCAGGAGGGCGTGCCCACGCTGGCGCTGCCCTCGCGGGAGGTGTTCGCGCGCGGTGGCCGTCCGGTGGAAGTCGTCGGCCCGGTGGCGCTTCCCGGGGCTACCGCGGTGCACGAGGGCTTCTGGCTCTGACCCCTCGCGGGGGCGCCGCGGGTCGCGGGCCGCGGGTCAGAGGGCCTCGCGCACCTCGCTCCACGAGCTGCCCTGCTGCATGTGCTGCACCCCGATGAGGTGGTCGAACACGATGTTGGTCTGGGTCGAGGCGACCGAGTTGTCCATGCTCAGCTCGGTGGCCACGAAGTCGCGCAGCTGACCCGTCGACGTGCACGCCACATGGATGAGGAAGTCGTCGGCCCCGCCGAGGAAGAACACGTTCAGCACGTTCGGCAGGGTGATCACCCGCTGCGCGTAGGTCTTGATCTGCGCCCGCGCCTGGGCCTTCAGCCGCACCTGCACGATGGCCTGGATGGGGAGCCCGAGCGACTCCCAGTCGGGCTGCGCGTTGAACGACCTCAGCACCCCGGCCGCGTGCAGCGCCCGAACGCGCACGAGACAGGTCGACGGAGCGATGCCCACGCGTTCGGCCAACTCCTTGTTGGGCAGGCGCGCCTCGCGGCAGAGCTCCCAGACGATGCGCTCGTCGATTTCGTCGATCTGGGTGGTCATGGCGAAGCTCCGAATCCGGCTGCACGTGTGGAGCCTTCTACCGAATAATATGCGGCATCCGTGACATCTCTGGGCCGATCGCTCGATAATCGAGCCATGTCACGAACGGCAGGGGTCGTTCGCTCAGTGCAGAGGAGTCGGCCGTGATCATCGGTGTGCCCAAAGAGATCAAGAACAACGAGTTCCGCGTGGCCATGACGCCATCGGGGGTGTTCGAGCTGGTGAAGCACGGCCACACGGTGCGGGTGGAGCGTGGTGCGGGTGTCGGTTCGGCCATCGCCGACGAGGAGTTCGAGGCGGCCGGGGCATCCGTTGTCGACGTCGACGCCGTGTGGGCGGCCGACATGGTGGTGAAGGTGAAGGAGCCGATCGCCCCCGAATACGGGCGGATGCGCGAGGGTCAGCTGATCTTCACCTACCTGCACCTCGCGGCGGCCGAGCCGCTCGTGGAGGCGCTGCTCACGTCGAAGGCGACGTCGATCGCCTACGAGACCGTGCAGCTCGCCGACGGATCGCTGCCGCTGCTCGCCCCGATGAGCGAGGTGGCGGGCCGGCTCTCGGTGATGGTGGGCAGCTACCACCTGATGGGGTCGCAGGGCGGGCGCGGCGTGCTGCTCGGCGGGGTTCCCGGGGTGCGGCCCGCGAAGGTGAGCGTGATCGGGGGCGGGCAGGCCGGGGTGAACGCCGTGCAGCAGGCTGTGGCAGCCGGTGCCGACGTCACGGTGCTCGATCTCTCCATCCCGCGGCTCAGGCACATCGACGAGGTGTTCGGCGGGCGCGTGAAGACCGTGGTGTCCAACGCCTTCGAGGTCGAGCGGAGCGTTCTCGAGGCCGACCTCGTGATCGGGGCCGTGCTGGTTCCCGGGGCGGCGGCGCCCAAACTGGTCTCGCACGAGCTGGTGTCGCGGATGAAGCGGGGCGCCGTGCTCGTCGACATCGCGATCGACCAGGGCGGCTGCTTCGAAGACTCCCACCCCACCACGCACGACGACCCCACCTACCTCGTGGAGGGCGCGACCTTCTACTGCGTGGCCAACATGCCCGGTGCCGTGCCGGCCACCTCGACGGCGGCCCTCACCAACGCCACCCTGCCCTACGTGGTGCGGCTGGCCGACCTCGGCTGGCGCGAGGCGGTGGCTCGGGATGCCGCGCTCGCGCCGGCGGTCTCCACGGTCGACGGTCACCTCACGCACGCTCCCACGGCGGCGGCGTTCCCGCGCTTCGCGCACACGCCGCTCGCCGCGCTCGAGCCGCAGCTCGCGTAGCCCCCGCCCGCCAGCTCGCGTAGCCCCCGCCCCCGGCGCTACGCGGCGTGGGGGCCGCGGGCCAGGCGGAGGCCCACGTCGGGGTGCCGGGTTCGGGGGGCGGCCCCGCGCCGCTCCGAGGCGCGCACGCTCCAGGCGTCGTCGGCGAAGCCACCGCCCCGGAACACCCGGTAGTCGTCGTAGCGCTCCGGGTCGAACAGGTCCCAGCACCACTCCCAGGCGTTGCCGAGGGTGTCGAAGAGGCCGTTGAGATTCGGGTACTTGCCGCCCACATCCTGGGGTGCGGTCACGCCGTCGGCGCTGGTCCACGCGATCTCCTCGAGGGGGCCGTACTGCGGCGTGGTCGATCCGGCGCGGCAGGCGTGCTCCCACTCGGCCTCTGTGGGCAGGCGGTAGCCGTCGGAGTCGACGTGCCAGGAGACGCTCTCGCCGTCGAACGAATACGCGAGGTCGAGCCCCTCCCACTCCGACGCCGCGTTGCAGAGACGCACGGCGCGCAGCCAGCTCACGTCGACGGCCGGGCGCCGCGGGTGGTTCGACGTCACCCCCAGCAGCTCGGCCACGAGCTCCTCGGTGACGGCGAACACCCCGAGCTCGAACGGCTCGAGCTCGACGGTGCGCCGCGTCTTCAGCCGCGCATCCTGCAGCACCACCGTGCCGCCGTCGATCGCCGCCATCTCGATATCGCTCACCCCTGAATCATCCCAGCCCGCGGCATCCGCACCCGTCGCATTCGCTCTACGCGAGCAGCGACCGCAGGTCGTCGGCCGTGAGCGCCCGCGCGAAGAGCGCGTCGTCGTCGAGCACCGCGTCGAAGAGCTCACCCTTCTGCTCCTTCAAGGTCATCACCTTCTGCTCGATGGTGTCGGCCGCCACCAGCCGGTACACGTTCACCGGATGCCGCTGCCCGATGCGATGGGTGCGGTCGATCGCCTGGGCCTCCGACGCCGGGTTCCACCACGGATCGAGCAGGTAGACGTAGTCGGCCTCCGTGAGCGTCAACCCGAATCCGCCGGCCTTCAGGCTGATCAGGAACACGGGCGCCGTGCCCGAGCGGAAGGCGTCGATCACCTCGGACCGCTTGCGGGTCGACCCGTCGAGGTACTCGTAGGCGATGCCCTCCGCGTCGAGCCGCGCCGCCACCTTCGCGAGGTAGCTCGTGAACTGACTGAACACGAGCGAGCGGTGCCCCTCGCCGATCACCTCGTGCAGCTGCTCCACCAGCACGTCGAGCTTCGACGAGGGGATGGCCGAATGGGCGTCGTCGATGAGGGTGGCGTCGAGGCTGAGCATCCGGAGCAGGGTGAGCGAGCGGAACACGATGAACCGGTTGCGGTCGAGGTCGTCGATCAGGCCGAAGAGCTTCTGGCGTTCGCGCTGCAGCACGGTGTCGTAGAGGCGGCGGTGCGCGGGCGAGAGCTCCACGGTGAGCACCTGCTCCTGCTTGGCCGGCAGCTCGGGTGCGACCGCGTCTTTCGTGCGCCGCAAGAGGAACGGCCGGATGCGCTCCCGCAGCGTGGCGAGCGCCCGCGCGTCGATGCCCCGCTCGATGGGGCGCTGGAACCGCTCGGCGAACCGCGTGGCCGAGGGGAACAGCCCCGGCGCCACGATGTCGAGCAGCGCCCAGAGCTCGAGCAGGTTGTTCTCGAGCGGGGTTCCGGTGATGGCGAGGCGGAACGGCACATCGAGCGCGCGCGCCGCCTCGTGCGCCTTGGAGGTGTGGTTCTTCACGAACTGCGCCTCGTCGAGGATGAGCCCGGCCCACGGCAGGGCCCGGTAGTGCGCGGCGTCGAGCCGGAACAGGGCGTAGCTCGTCACCACGAGGTCGGCACCCGCGACGGTGTCGGCGAGCGAGCGGATGCTGCCCTGCGTCGAGCCGATCGCCGTCACCGCCAGGCCGGGGGTGAAGCGCGCGGCCTCGTTCTGCCAGGTGGAGACCACCGAGGTCGGGGCCACCACGAGAAAGGGCGGCGGATGCGCGCCGGAACCCGCGGCGCCGGCCGGGCGAGCGGGCCCGGACCCTGCATCCGCCCCGGCGCGCGCGACCGCCCCCGCGCGCGCGTGCGCCACCAACGCCAGCGTCTGCAGCGTCTTGCCCAGCCCCATGTCGTCGGCCAGGATGCCGCCGAGACCGTGCTGCAGCAGGAACGCCAGCCAGTCGAATCCGGCTTTCTGGTAGGGGCGGAGGGTGGCCGCGACGCCTGAGGGAACGGGGGTGGCGGGCACCGCGACATCCGTCGACGTGCTCAGCTGCACGGCCGCGCGGACGGCCTCGCGCCAGGCCACCGCATCCGGACTCTCGTCGGCCTCGTCGACGAACTCGGCGAACGCGGCCGCCCGGTGCCGGCTCACGCGCAGGCCCGTCTCCCACTCGTCGAGCGTGGTGGACTCCTCGAGCAGCTCGCGCAGGCGGTCGAACGCCGGATGCTCGAGCGAGAGGTAGGTCTTGTCGACCATGATCAGCTTGGTGCGACCCTTGGCGAGAGCCTTGAACAGCGGGCCGAACGGCACCCGGTACCCGTTGATGTTCACCACGATGCCGAGGTCGAACCAGTCGCGCTTGAGGGTCTCGACCGAGGTGACCGAGACATCCGGATGGCCGGTGAGCTCGCGGTAGGCCGGGCGAGGGCCGATCACGTCGACGCGCACGTGCGGCAGGGCGTCGAGGGCGGGCAGGGCCTTCTCGGCGAAGGCGGCTGCGGTCACGCCGTCGAGGGTGACCGGGGGTGCCTGGTCGTCGATGTCGAGGGTGCGGCCGAGCGGGAACCGCACGAGCACGGCATCGAGCTCGGCGGCAGTGGCCCCCCGGATGTCGCGTTCGGCGCGTTCGTCGCGGAGGCCCACCCAGTCCCAGTCCAGGGTGAGCACGTCGTCGGCGTGGAAGCGGGCGGTGAGCACCAGCGTCGGAGGTTCGACCTCGGGCAGCTCGACGTCGCCGGCGGTACTGGTGATCTCGATGCCGCGGCGCAGGGTGGGGTAGTACTCGTCGAAGAACTGGGCGGTGTCGGCGGCGGGCACGGTGAGCGGCGGCCGGCCCAGGGCGTTGCGCTGCTCGGCGGTGAGGGGATGCGCGGTGGGGGCGAGGCAGATGCGCGGATGCTTCGGGTCGGCGAGGTCGTAGGCGTAGAGGCCGTGGTCGCCGAGGGGGCCGGCGTCGTGGGCGGGCCAGGTGGCGGCGTCCCCAGCCTCTGTCGGCGCTTCCGCCTTGCCGAAGGTGACCAGCGGGGTGAGCACCAGGCCCGACTCGCTCGCGCGGCCGGCCTCGAAGGAGACGGACGCGCATCCGCTCACCTCGACCGAACCGCCCTTCGCCGAGGTGAGCAGGGCGATACCCAACCGCTCGGCCTCGTCGAGCAACTGCCAGAGCAGGGGGCTGAGGAAGTCGTCGAGGGTGAGCCAGTCTGTCTCGGGCACGGCGTGGGAGGGCCGGGTGGCCCGGTGCAGGGCGGCGAACTGCGCGAACCAGCGGTGGTGCGACGGTTCGAGCGCCAGCCGGTTCACCTGGTGGGTGAACGAGCCCCAGGTGACGTTCGCCTTCACGAACGCGCCCGACCCCGAGCGGATGACCGGCCGCACCGCGAGCCGCCGCGGCGCCCGGCCGCCGCCCCGCCGCTGCCCGGTGGTGGCGGCCCGGGTGCTGGGCCCGCGCCAGCGGTCGTGGTCGCGCGGGGCCTCCTCGCGCACCTCGAACTGCAGGCCCATCGGGGTGCTCGGCTCGTCGCCCGGCGTCGCGGATGCGCCGGTCGCCGACAGCTCGTGAACCACGGCGCGCCAGCTGGGAGGCGGGGTGGCGGGCATGTCTCCATCGTCGCATCCGCCACCGTCACGCGGGGTCGGTCGGTGGCTGCGGCGGTCCTCGATGCCAGCTGGCTGCTTTCGGCCGGCTGGTGTTCGGCCGTTCGCCGAGGTGAGGGGCCGTCGACTTTGTGCTCGTTCTGCTGCATGCTAGGCTCTGATGTTCGTGCGGGAGATCGTTTCTCACACACTGCGCCCTTAGCTCAGCTGGATAGAGCGTCTGACTACGGATCAGAAGGCCAGGGGTTCGAATCCCTTAGGGCGCACCACAGAAAGCGACCCGCGAAAGCGGGTCGCTTTTGTGTTTCTCCCCGAGGGAACTCGTGCCTGTCGCATCCGACGCTTTTCGCAACATCACCCGGGCAGCTGGCTACCTCAAGATTCAACCCAGCGCCGCAACCATTGCGCCACATACGGTGTCTCGTCGGGGTGGAAGCACTCGACGAGATGTCGGCAGGCTCTCTTGACGGACAACACCACAGCGAGGATCACAACAATTGCGGCAAACCAGGCCAGGCTCAAAAGCAGAAGGATCGGTTCAACTGAGCCCGTGGCTACCCACGAGGCCCACACCCTCGTCGACGAGAGAGCGATGAACGAGGCGCAGAGCAATATCGAAAGCAAATCTGCCGTCATCATCAGTCAAGCCCAAGTGGGTGAACGGTCGTCGCTCTTGAGTATTCGCCAGGCGAATCCGATCAAGACGAGCACGCCCAGTCCCGATGGGCCGCCCAGTACCAGCAACAGGTCTTCTTCCGCATCCACCGTCGACCTCGTCTATTTGCTCTTCGGCAACCGGTTTCGCGGGAATGCATCTGAGACGACCACTGCCCAGGGTGCTTTCTCGTCGTCGTGGACCATCTCAGTGTCTATGCCCGATCGATCCATCTGAGAAACGAACGCGTCGCGCTTTTGCTCGGACGAGAAGCGAATCACTGTGCCATTGACTTCGCCCACCGTCTTCCGCCCGTTGCGATGCGCATCGTTCAACGCCCAGTCGACCGTGAGGTCATCGGTGATGTCGCTGTAACTGGCGAGAAGAGTGGTTCGCATGGTCCGTGCCTGCGATCGAGAGACACGGAACAACGCTTCGATCTCGACGTCATCGATGACCCTGCCGAGCTCCTGGCTGATCTCTAGCAACAGCCCGGAACGCTCCACTGTGAGGCTCGTCGGGACCGGACCTGCCTGCACCGTGCGCGAGAAAGCGTGACGCTGGGCAGCCACAAGGTAAGCCTCCACAAGCTCCGTCGCGTCGCGTCTCGCGCCCAAACGTCGGGCAAAAGCGGTGTGTAGTTTCTGTCGGTCCTGCTCGTTCAGTTCCCCCATACAGACGAACATAGGCTGAATCTCGTCGGCAAGATGAAGGATTTGAACGCTCGACACGATCTACCGGACACCATCGCCGGGTAGCGCCGCGTCGATCCGGGCGATGAAGTCGGTGAGTCACTCCATGGCGCCCTCGACCTCGGGGGCTACATCGAGTCCCTCGGCCGCTGCAGCGTAGAGGGTGTCCCAACAAGTGCCTTCGACTACTGCCGGGGGCCACGCGTGGGCTTTTCGGTACTCGAACAGACGAACGCACGTACTCCGCACCGACGAGAGGTCGAGTTGCTCTCGGGTGCCCAGTAGCTGCAGATCGACGAGGTCTCGGGCCCGGTCGCTGCCGGGCGCGGTGCCGGCGTGGATCTTCTGGGCGACCTGATGATCGGTGGGCATCACGGGCACCGGCGCTGGTGCCGGGAGGCCGACGGCTGTGAACATGGCCCGGATGCTGGGAGCCAAGGCGAACTCGGGCTGGTCGGCATCGCCGATCTCGTTGTGCCCGAGTTCGAACGGCACGGTGCACCACGCCTTCGTCTGGAACTCGAGCTTCACGTCGAAGGGCTTCATCACGTACGACGTGGGGACTCCCCGGGCCTCGACGGTGTGCGCTCGACCAGCCGCCCGGTGAAGCCGGCCCATCCTTCTCGGAGGCGTTCTTCGAATGCCGATCGGAATGCGGTGAGGTCGTGTGCGCGGGCAGCGTCGAGGTCGATGGTGAACCGTGTGCCGGCACCGTAGCGGAGGGCCATCGCGCTGCCGCCCTTCACGGCCCCTTCGGGGATCATCTGGCCGACCACGACCAGAGCCATCGTCGTTCGCCGGCGAAGAACGAGCGTGTCGCTGCCCTCGAGATTCCTCATCCGCTGATTCAGGGCAGTGAGGTTTCGCGGCGGGGTGTCGTAGCTCACGCGGCGAGCTCTTTGCGCACGTGCTTCCACTCCGCGGTCGTCAACAGACCATCAGCGCGGGCCTTCGCGGCTGCATCACGCAATTGCGTTTCGGGAACACGGCCGCGGCACTCGAGAAGTGCTTCGGACAGCTGCTGGGCGCGGATGCCGTGGTAGCGGATGATCATGGCTTCGATTGGCGAGTAGACGAGGTCGATGTAGGAGGGAAAGGAGCGACGAACGCGACGGGTGGTTCCCACCGTGATCTTCGAGGGGTTCACATCGGCCAGGCCAAGCAGAGCGAGCACCGCCTCGCCACGGAGATAGGCGTCGCTTCCTGCGCGCAGAGTGGCTTCGGCGAACTGGTCGTCGTCGGTCGGGGGGACGCCGGTCATCCGGTAGAGGCCGTACCCGACGTGCTCGAGGCCGCCACGCGCCGCGAGCTTCGGGAGCTCGACGGCGGGAACGCCGGCGTCGACGGCGTCGGCAGTCGTGACATAGCCGTGGTTGTCGACGGCGATCTCGCGGAGAAGATCTCGATACGTAGTCGCCATGTCAAAATTCTACCATTAGCGGTAGAGATTTGACAGGTGAGGCTTTATCGATTCTATTTAGAACGCGCGGTGGCGAGGGTGAAGCCCGCCCAGAAGCCGAGGGCCGTGAGGCCGATCGCCACCGCCGCCGCGCCCGCGATCGCACCCCAGCCGACCACCACGGCGCCCGCTGGGCTGAACACCTCACCCGACAGGGGCGCGTAGGCGAACCAGCCGAACGACGTGGTCTGCGGTGTGAACAGCGCGATGCCGATGATGCCAGCCGCCATCACCACGACGGCCGCCACGGGAAGGACGAGAATCCGGCTGACGCGTCTCGGAGTCATGCCCTCACGCTAACTTCGCGACCTGCGGATGAACAGCGCACGTGAACCGTCAACGAGGCAGGGGCAGCGCCCGAAGCCGCTCCTCGGTCACCGGGAACGGCACCGTGTAGTAGAGCTGGGTCGCGGTCATGTCGCCCCAGTCGTCTTTCTTCACCCGGAGCCACGAGGGTGACACCTCGGCGATCCGAACCCGGAGCCACGAGCCGTCGTCGAGCCGCAGCTCGTGCGGGTCGGCCAGGTAGCCGAGTCCGAGCTCGTCCAGGGCTTCCTCGGCGGTGAGCCAGTCGACCACATCGGTGCGCCGGCGCCCCAGCAGATCGATGGCGACGAATCCGTCATCGACAGGCTCCATCCACCCCATCCGCTCGCCGTCGTCGGCACGCCGGTGCTCGATCCAGTCCGCGTCCATGCCGCCAGGGTACCTGTCGGTGTTCCCGAGGAGGCCACAGGATGCGGCCCGCTCAGTCGATGGACGCCGATGCGTGGCCGAGCCAGCGGTGGCGGTTGCCCGCCCAGCACCAGCCCAGCTTCGCAGCCCCACGGCGGGCACGGCCGTCGCGCCCGGTGCCGCCGCTGATCCAGAGGGCCGGCACGCGGGCGTCGAGCGAGCCGTCGGGCGTGCGGCGGCGGGAGGCGATGGTCATGAAGCAGTGGTTCGGGGCGAGCTGCTCCGGCTGCTGCAACAACCAGCTGATGCCCTCGTTCACGGTGAGCGGCCGGCGACCGCGCGCCACGATCTCGGGCAGTGCCTCATCCGGAGTTCGATTCAGCAGGTCGTCGCCGCGCTCGAGGCCGTGCACGAGCGAGAGGCCGCCCTCGGGTGCGTCGAGGTCGGGCTGGGATGCGAACTCGTCGAGATCGGTGAGGTCGTCGACCACGAAGCCCGGCTTGGTGCCCCGGCGCAGCAGCGGCATGAGCTGCGCGGGGGAGGCGATGGCTGGGCCGACCACGAGGATCGAGTCGGGCCGGGCGCGGAGGGTCGACGCCCGGCTGCGCAGCTCCTCGGCACTGATGCCCGCGATCTCGGGCAGCCCGAGATCGATCAGGCGCTGCACCTGCTCGCTCAGCGGCGGGGTGCGGTGGGTGGTGGCGGTGTCGATGGTCAAGGTCATGTCGGCCTCCCAGGTCGAAGCCTGGAACGCCGCGGCCCCGCCTGCCATTCCCACACGGTGGGCGGCCGCGGTTCGATCGATCAGGCCACGCCGTCGGCGTCGGGGTTCGGGTTGTCGGCGTGGGGGTCAACCGACTCCGCCGAGGCGTCCGGGTCGTCGCTGTAGGCGCCGATGCCGTCGGGGCTGCTCGTGCTCGAGCCGTCGGGGCCCGAGCCGAGCTCGTCGGGATCGCGCTCGGCGTAGCTCTCGTGGTCGGGGTCGAGCGGCGACGTCTCGCCGCGCTCGTCGAACGAACCGGATGAAGCGGATGAATCGGTCATGCTGTCCTCCTCGGGCGCCGCGCCGGCGCACTCCCCACCCTGCGCCCGTCGGCCGGATGCGCAACCCCGCGCGTCCCGAACCCGCCGCCCATCCGGCGCGGTGACCGTTCAGACGCGCGGCGACCTCTCAGAGGCGCGGTGACCTCTCACAGCGCCGACACGTAGAACCAGCGCCCACCCTCGCGCACGAACCGGCTCACCTCGTGCTGCGACCCCGCCGCCGCCGAGACACCCGGCCGCGGCTTGAAGAACGCCACGAACTCCACCACTCCCTCGGAGTCGCCCTCGCGCCCCGCCGACCCGTCGAGAATGTCGAGCCGGTACCAGCGCAGCCCCTCGTCGAGCTCGAGCGAGTCGGGCCGGGTCGACGGATGCCACGACGCGAGCAGGTAGTCCGCGTCACCGACCGCGAACGCCGAGAACCGCGACCGCATCAGCCGTTCCGCCGTGGGGGCCGCGGCCGTGCCGTCGTGCAGGGGCCCGCAGCACTCGCCGTACGCGAAGCCGCTCAGACACGGACACCGGGCCGACGCCGAGAGCTCTGTGGTGGTCATCCCTCCATTCTCCGCCGCTCTCGACGAGTGCCCGCCCCGCGCAGCGCGCCCTAGGGTGAATCCGTGACCGACAGCCGCACCATCACCGTCGGCGACGTCGACATCGCCTTCGAGACGGCCGGCGACCCGGCCGCCCCCGCGGTGCTGCTCGTGCACGGCTTCGCGTCGAACCGCAGCGAC
Source organism: Herbiconiux liangxiaofengii (assembly GCF_041927335.1). Classification (NCBI taxonomy): domain Bacteria; kingdom Bacillati; phylum Actinomycetota; class Actinomycetes; order Micrococcales; family Microbacteriaceae; genus Herbiconiux; species Herbiconiux liangxiaofengii. Next base: position 47,026 of record NZ_JBHFHD010000002.1, read on the forward strand.
AACTGGGTGCGCACCCGCTGGTTGCCACCCCTCGTCGACGCGGGGTTCCGGGTCATCGCCCCCGACCTCCGCGGCCACGGCGAGAGCGGCCGCCCCCGCCGGCTCGCGGCCTACACGCTGCCGCGGCTGCTCGGCGACCTCACCGCCGTGCTCGACGCCACGGATGCCCGTGTCGCCCACGTGGTCGGCTACTCCCTGGGCGCCCGGCTCGCGTGGGAGCTGGCGGTCCGCCGGCCCGAACGGGTGGCCTCGCTCGTGGTCGGCGGCGCACCGGTGCTCGGCTCGTTCGCCGGCTTCGACCTGCCCGCCGCCACCGCGGCCCTCCGCGGCTCGGCCGCCACCACGCCCGCCACCGCCCGCTACCTTGCCATGGCCACCCGAGGCGCCAACGACCCCGAGGCCCTGCTGCGGGTGGCCGAGGCCGTGCGGCGCAGCGCGTTCGATCCGCGGGCGACCCGACCCGCGCATCCGTTGCTCGTGGTGGCCGGCGACGACGACGATGTGGTCGCCGAGTCACGCGCCCTCGCCCGTGAGCTCGGCGCACGCTTCGTGGGCCTGCCGGGCCGCGATCACGTGAGCGCCGTGACCTCGAGGGTGTTCAAGGCCGAGGTGGTGGAGTTTCTGCAGGCCGAGCAGGCCCGCCGGGCGACCGGCCCCGCGACGACCTCGTGACCAGGTACTGCACCGGCCCGGTGAGAACGAGGATGAACAACCCCCAGAGCCCCAGCCCCGGCACCAGCACCACCGCGAGGAACGTGACGGCCATCATGCTCACCGTCACGATCGAGGGCCGCAGCGTGATGGTGCCCCTGGCCTGAGGTGCCACCAGTTCGGGATGCCGGCTCAGCACCAGCTGCTGCAGCGCCAGCGCGAAGCTGCTCACGAGCATGGTGCCCACGTACAGGGCCGCCGTGCCGTCGGCCGCGTTGTCGTTCTCGGCGATGAGCTCGGTGGGGAACGGCAGGAACACGATGGTGAGCAGCCAGAACAGGTTCGCCCAGAGCAGTCGCCCGTTGTAGTCGACGGCCCGCTCGTACAGGCGGTGGTGCGAGAGCCAGAACCGGCCGATCACGGCGAAGCTGATCACGAACACCTGCAGCTTGCCCGAGTCGCGCGCCACGATCTCCCACACCGACGTGCCATCGGTGACCTCGGTGACGCTGTCGACCAGCGGCAGCACGAGCAGGGTGATGGCGATGGCCACCACCGCGTCGCTGAAGTTGACCAGGCGATCGAAGCCCCGCTCGGTGTGCATGCCCCATTCTCTCGGCTGCGGCCGCCGAGCGACACCGGATGCGGCCGCCGATGCGACACCGGATGCGCCCCCGGCTGCGTGTTCCCGGAATACTCGGCGACCCGCTACCGTTTCACCCGCGTAACTACTTCACAGGGGGCAATCATCTCGACGGAACGACCCGGCAACGACAGCGGCACGAGCACCGGAAGCACCGACCTCACGAACGGAACCCGAGGCACCGACCAGCCCTGGCTCACCGACGCGGAGCGCGATCGCCTGCGCACCCCGGTGAACCAGCGCGCCGTGGTCTTCACCCTCGCCTTCACCGGGCTCGTGGCCGCGTTCATGATGACGCTGCTCACCCCGCTCGTGCCCGAGCTGCCCCAGCTGCTGAACGTGTCGCCCGAAGACGGGCAATGGGCGGTCACCGTCACCCTGCTCGCCGCGGCCGTGGCCACCCCCATCTCGGGCCGGCTCGGCGACCTCTACGGCAAGCGCCGAATCGTGCTCGTGCTGCTCGCCCTCGTGATCGTGGGTTCGGTGGTGGCGCTGTTCTCCACCTCGCTCATCCCGCTCATCGTGGGCCGGGCGCTGCAGGGCGCCGGGATCGGCGTCATCCCGCTCGGCGTCAGCATCCTGCGCGACGTGCTGCACCGCGACCGCCTGGGCGGCGCCGTCGCGCTCGTCAGCGCCACGCTCGGTGTGGGCGGCGCGGTGGGCCTGCCGGTGGCGGCCGTGATCTCGCAGTACCTCGACTGGCACGTGCTCTTCATCGTGTCGGGCCTGCTCGCCGCGGCCGGACTCCTCCTGGTCTGGAAGCTCATCCCAGTGAGCACCCTGCGCAGCGAGGGCCGCTTCGACGGCCTCGGCGCGGTGGGCCTGGCCATCGGCCTCACCGGTGTTCTGCTCGGTGTCTCCAAGGGCAGCAGCTGGGGCTGGGGCAGCCCGCTCACACTCGGCACGCTGATCGGCGGCGTGGTGCTGCTGGTGCTCTGGGGCGTGTTCGAGCTGCGCATCCCGAGCCCGTTGATCGACCTGCGCATCGCGGCCAGCCGCACGGTGCTGCTCACCAACCTCGCGTCGGTGACGGTGGGCTTCGCGTTCTTCGCGAGCACCGTCGTGCTGCCGCAGCTGCTCGAATCGCCCACCGGAACCGGTGTGGGGCTCGGCCAGTCGATGCTCATCGCCAGCCTGTGCCTGATGCCCAGCGGCCTCGTGATGTGGGCCATGTCCCCGGTGGCCGCCCGCCTCATCCGGGTGCGCGGTGCGCGGGTGAGCCTGCTGCTGGGTATCGCCATCATCGCGGTGGGCTACCTGCTGGCCCTGTTCCTGATGACCGAGATCTGGCACACGATCGTCATCGCCACGGCCGTCGGCTTCGGCGTGGGGTTCGCCTACTCCTCGATGCCCACGCTCATCATGGCGGCGGTTCCGGCCACCGAGACGGCGGCCTCGAACGGCCTGAACTCGGTGATGCGCACGCTCGGCTCCACGATCGCGAGCGCGGTGCTCGGCACGGTGCTGGCGGGCAACCTGGTGACCGCGAACGGCATCACCACGCCGAGCTCCAGCGCCTTCCAGCTCACCTTCGCCATCTCGGCCGCGGCCGCCGTGGTGGGCGTGCTGCTCACGGTGTTCATCCCGCGGCATCACGCTGCCGTGCGCGGGGCGAGCCTGCCCGGCGACGAGGAGAGCCGCTGAGCCTCAGACGGCCGCGATGGTCCAGGATGCGACGGCCGACTCCCCGGATCCGAGCACGATCAGGTCGACCTCCGAGTTGAACGCGTCGGGCGGGCAGGTCATGGGCTCCACGGCGAGCCCCGCGCGGTTCATCTCGGCCACGACGTGATCGGCGGTGTGCACCTGCACCCAGGGCAGCTCGGTGCCGAACGTCATGGCCGTGGCCGTGCCCTCGGGCGAGGAGACCGTCACGGTGGCGAGCCCGTCGGCGTCGCGGGCGATGCCGGTGAAGGCGTGGTCGATGAAGGTGTCGCCGATGGTGCGCGGCGCCTGGAAGTCGAGCGCTCCGCCCTGGTCGTAGGCCACCTCCACCACGGCCACCGGGATGAGCCGGTCGGGCGTCACGGTGAGCACCTCGGATGCGGGCAGCTCCAGAGTCCAGTCGTCGACCAGGCCGGGCCCGGCCACCAGGTACGGGTGCGGGCCGGTGCCGTAGGGCGCGGGCGACTCGGAGAGGTTGCGGGCGGTCACCGTCTGACGGAGCCCCGCCTCGTCGAGCGTGTACTCCACGGCGAGTTCGATGCGGTGCGGGTAGCCGTCCTGCGGCTCGATGGTGGCGCCGAGCAGCACGCGGTCGACGCCGCGCTCGAGCACCGCGAAGTCGAGCCAGGCCGCGAGGCCGTGCAGGGCGTGGCCGCGGGAGGGCTCGGTGAGCGGGAGGATCTCGTCCTCTCCGCCGAAGCGGTAGCGCCCGTCGACCACCCGGTTCGGCCACGGGGCGAGGGTGGCTCCGCGGTAGGCCGGGCGCAGCTCGTCGAGCCCGAACGGCACCACCAGGTCGCGCCCGCAGTGCTGCAGCATCCGCAGCGTCGCGCCGATGCTCGCGATCGAGGCCCGGTAGTCGCCGGCCTCGAGATCGATGCGGGTGCCGGACAGGGGGCGGTGGGAGGCGTTCACGAGGGGCTTCTTCCAGACAGGGACCGGGATGCGCTCCACGCTAGCGGGTCGTGCCGACTTCGCGTTCTGCGCAGCCCTCCAGGCGGCCGGGCCGCGTTCGAGGTAGATTCGAGGCACTTGATCATCCACTCGAGGGGACACCGATGACCGACGACAGCCAGCGACCGGGCGAGCAGCCGAACCAGCCGTACCAGGCTGCGCCGCAGTACAACGCCGCTCCGCAGTACAACGCGGCACCTCCCGCCGGCCAGCCCGCCACCGTTCCGGGCAAGACGCTCGGCATCGTCAGCCTCGTGCTGGGCATCGTGGGCTTCTTCCTGCTCTGGTACATCGCCCCCATCGGCGGCATCGTCACCGGCATCATGGCGCGCAAGCAGTCCAAGGCCGCCGGCGTCAAGAACACGCCCGCCACCGCCGGTCTGATCGTCTCGATCGTGGCCCTCGTGCTGCAGATCATCGGCACGATCATCTTCGTCGTGGTCATCGCGGCGGTCGTCGGCGAGTGCGCCGACCTCGGCCCGGGCGTGCACGAGCTGAACGGCCAGACCTACACCTGCAGCTGACGCTGAGCCGGCCGTGAAGCGGCCGTCACGAAGCCCCGGGGGTCATCGACCCCCGGGGCTTCGTCATCCGTTCGCCCGCAGCGTCATACTCGGGTGCGCCGGGCGGTGTCGAACTAGAGTTGGCAACGACGCTCCACGCCCTAGTTCCCGCTGATACTGCGTCAGCACGTTTCAGAAAGACGGCAATCCCATGGCTCAGATCTACGACGACGTCACCCAGCTCGTCGGCCGCACCCCGCTGGTGCGCATCAACCGCCTCACCGACGGCATCGACGCCACGGTGCTCGGCAAGCTCGAGTTCTACAATCCCGCGAACAGTGTGAAAGACCGCATCGGCGTGGCCATCATCGACGCCGCCGAGAAGGCCGGAGCCCTGCAGCCCGGCGGCACCATCGTCGAGGGCACCAGCGGCAACACGGGTATCGCCCTGGCGATGGTGGGTGCGGCCCGCGGGTACAAGGTCGTCATCACCATGCCCGAGACGGCGTCGACCGAACGTCGCGTCGTGATGCGCGCCTACGGTGCCGAGATCGTGCTCACGCCGGGCCCGGAGGGCATCCGCGGCGCGCTGGCGAAGGCCACCGAGATCGTCGAGGCCACCCCCAACTCCATCCTGGCGCGCCAGTTCGAGAACCCGGCGAACCCCGAGATCCACCGCACCACCACGGCCGAGGAGATCTGGGCCGACACCGACGGCGCCGTCGACATCTTCGTGGCCGGCATCGGCACCGGCGGCACCATCACCGGCGTGGGCCAGGTGCTCAAGTCGCGCAAGCCCGGCGTGCAGATCGTGGGCGTCGAGCCGCTCGACTCCCCGCTGCTCACCGAGGGCAAGGCAGGGCCCCACAAGATCCAGGGCATCGGCGCCAACATCGTGCCCGACATCCTCGACCGCGAGGTGTACGACGAGATCATCGACGTCTCGCTCGACGACGCGCTGCGGGTGGGCCGCGAGCTCGCCAGCGAGGAGGGCATCATGGCCGGCATCTCCTCCGGCGCCATCATGTGGGCAGCCCTCGAGGTGGCCAAGCGCCCCGAAAACGCGGGCAAGACGGTGGTGGCCGTGGTGTGCGACCTCGGCGAGCGCTACATCTCCACCCCGCTCTGGGCCGGCCTCGGCGACTAGGGCTTGAGCGGCAGAACGACGGATGCGCGGCGGGGCCGGGCGGGCTCGGTGACGCCGTCGCGCATCCTCGCCCGCGCGCGTGAAGACGTGCGGGCGGCGCGGGAGCGCGACCCGGCCGCCCGCTCGAACCTCGAGATCGTGCTGGCCTATCCGGGGGTGCACGCCGTCTGGGTGCACCGGGTGGCCCACCGCTGGTGGCGGAGCCCGGGGCTGAAGCTGCCGGCTCGGCTGCTGTCGCAGTTCGGGCGCTTTCTCACGGGCGTCGAGATCCACCCCGGCGCGCGGCTGGGGCGGCGCCTGTTCATCGACCACGGCATGGGCGTGGTAATCGGCGAGACCGCGGTGATCGGCGACGACGTGATGCTCTACCACGGCGTCACGCTCGGGGGTAAGAGCACCCGGCGCGAGAAGCGGCATCCCACGCTCGGCGACCGCGTGGTGGTGGGCGCGGGCGCCACCATCCTCGGGCCCGTCACCGTCGGCGACGATTCCAGCGTGGGGGCGGGCGCTGTGGTCGTGAAAGACGCACCGGCCGGCGCCATCCTCGTGGGCATCCCCGCGCGCGACCTCTCGGCCCGCGCCTCGACCGGGCCGGGATCACTCACCGACCCGGCGTTCTACCTCGACCCGGGCATCTACATCTGACCCCCGAGCGCGGGAGCGCGCGGTCAGCGGGCGGCGTCGCGGATGGCCAGGGCGGCGTTGATGAGGGCCAGGTGGCTGAGGCCCTGCGGCAGGTTGCCGAGGAACTGGTGGTCGTCGGCCGAGATGATCTCGCTGTAGAGGCCCACGTCGTTCGCCAGCGGCACCAGCTCGTCCATCCGGCGGGCGGCGTCGTCGACCCGGCCCGTGTTCGCCATCGCCTCGGCCAGCCAGAAGGCGCAGGCCACGAAGGTGCCCTCCTCGACATCCACCCCGCTGTAGCGGAACACCAGGGGGCCGGCCGAGAGCTCCTCGTCGATGCGGGCGACGGTGGCCTCCATGCGCTCGCGCGGCCCGAAGTCGCGTGCCGCGTGCAGCAGGATCGACGTGTCGAGCTTGTCGCTGCCCGGGAACATCACGTACGCCCCGCGCTCCTCGCTCCAGCCGTGCTCGGCCACCCACTCCTCGATCAGGCGCTTGTTCTTCTGCCAGTGCTCGATGTCGTCGGCGCTGGGCTTGAGCTCGCCGATCTCGGCCAGGTGCAGCGCATCGCTGATGGCCTGCCAGCAGCCCACCTTGCTCGACACGTAGTGCTCCTCCTCGGGCAGCTCCCACATGCCGGAGTCCTTCTTCTGCCAGCTGCGACAGGCCGCGTCGGTGAAGGCCACCAACAGCTCGCTGGTGCGTTCGTCGAGGATGTTGCCGGCAGCCACGTAGCTCGACATGATGCCCACGACATCGGCGTAGACGCCGAGCTGCAGCTGATCGCTCGCGTCGTTGCCCACCCGCACCGGCCCGATGCCGCGCCATCCCTCCACCGGCGCGTCGTGCATCTCGCCCGGCAGCGTGCCGTCGAGGCGGAAGAAGATGTGCAGCTCTCCCTCGTAGGCCTTCAGGGTCTTCAACACCCACGACACCGCCGCGTGCGTCTCCTCCCGAAGCCCGAAACGGATGAGCGCCCCCACCGTGTACGCCAGGTCGCGCACCCAGGCGAAGCGGTAGTCGTAGTTCTTGCCGCCGGTGACGTTCTCGGGCAGGCCGGTGGTGGCCGCCGCCGCGATCGATCCGGTGGGGCTGAAGATCAGCAGCTTCAGGGCCAGGGCGCTGCGCTGCACGGCCTCGCTCCAGGGCGCCTCACCGCTGTCGGGGCCGTCGAACTCCCTCGTCCAGGTCTGCCAGCTGGCGATCGAGCGGTCGATGCCGCGGTCGACGTTCGCGGGGTCGGGAACGTGGATGGGCTCGTCGTCGGTGCCGCAGAGCGCCAGCAGGTGCCGCGAGCCCTCGGTGGCGGTGAACGAACCGAAGAACGACAGCGGGCCGTCGGGAAACCCGTCGCCCGGCTCGTGCGGGTCGAGGCGGCCGTGGGCCAGGCCCACCAGCACCAGGTCGATGTGACCGATCCGCAGCAGCGGGCCGTGCACGGTGTCGACCCGCTCGACGCCCTGCTGTGCCTCGAACACCGACCCGGGGATGACGGCCCAGCGCATCCGCACCTGACCGTCGAGCCCCTCGATGCGGCGCGCGAGCTCGAGCCACGGCAGGCGGCCGGCCACTCCGGTGACCAGTGCATCCGTCACCCGCACCCGGCCCGTGGACGTGGTGAAGGTGGTCTGCAGCACGTTGGTGCCCGGTACGTACTCCCGGACGGAGGAGAACTCCCCCTCGGGGCGCAGCTCGAACCGGCCGCCGGCCGGGCCGTCGATCAGGGCGGCGAACACGGGCGGGGAGTGCAGGGCGGGAACGGGCATCCAGTCCACCTGGCCGTCGCGGGCGATCAGGGCCACCGTGCGGCCGTCGCCGATGGCGGCGTAGTCGCGCAGGTCGACGTAGCGGGTGGAGGGGTCTGGGGCGTCGGTGGGAGTCATCCCTCTCGATCATGGCCCTCGGGCTCGGCGACGCAACCGGATGCGCGGGCCGGGCGCGGTGGCGGTCACACCCGCTGAGCACCGTGCCCGATACGCCCGCCGGGCGCGGGTGGCAAGCCCCACGCGGGTGGGTGGCGACCGTCGTACGGTGGCCCGCATGTCCGACACCATGTACACGCCCCAGGATCCGACCACCCAGTACCCGCGCCCTCCGTTCCCGCCCCAGCAGCAGACCGGACCGGGCGACATTCACAAGATGGACCCGGCTCCCGACCACGGTGAGACCAGCTACATCGGCTCGAACCGCCTGCCGGGCCGCAAGGCCCTCGTCACCGGCGGCGACTCCGGCATCGGCCGCGCGGTGGCCATCGCCTACGCCCGCGAGGGTGCCGACGTGGCCATCAGCTACCTGCCCGAGGAGCAGTCGCAGGCCGAGGAGGTGGCGGAGCTCATCCGCGCCGAGGGCCGCACCGCGGTGCTCCTGCCCGGAGACCTGCAGGAGGAGGCCGTCGACCAGCAGGTGGTCGCCGACGCCGTCGAGGGCCTCGGGGGTCTCGACATCCTCGTCATCAACGCCGGCACCATGCCCACCGTCGACAGCATCGACGACTTCGAGACCGCCACGCTCGACCACGTGCTGAAGGCCAACATCTACCCGCTGTTCTGGCTCACCAAGGCGGCCTCGCCGCACCTGAAGCCGGGCGCCTCGATCATCACGACCTCGAGCATCCAGGGCTTCGTGCCGTCGCCCTCGCTCGCCGAGTACGCGGTGTCGAAGGCCGGCATCGCCAACTGGACCCGGGCGATGGCGCAGCAGCTGATCGAGCGCGGTATCCGGGTGAACGGTGTGGCCCCCGGCCCCGTGTGGACGCCGCTGCAGCCCTCCTTCGTGCCGAACGAGAAGATCGAGGAGTTCGGCTCCGAGACGCCGATCGGTCGTGCCGGGCAGCCGGTGGAGCTCGCGCCGCCGTTCGTGTTCCTGGCGTCGCAGGAGTCGAGCTACGTGGTGGGGGAGACGATCGCCGTCACGGGTGGGTCGCCTACGCACTAGTTGCAGGCTCGAGGGCCCGGTGCGGCTGCGCCGCGCCGGGCGCTCGAGCGGCGGCTGCGCTTCGCGCGGCCGGGTGTGTTCTCTATGGACTCAAGTTCCGGGGGGTGGGGGAGGGACCGTAGGGTTGAGGGGCCGCCTGTCGACGAAGAGAGAAGCCCCATGACCTCGAGCCCCACCACCGCCACGCCCACCGGCGACCGCCAGGAGGTGCCCGCCGAGATCTCCCGGTCGTGGCTGCTGGTGTCGGCCCGACGCACGGAGGAGTTCGACCGGGGCGCCCGCTCCCGCGCCGACCAGATGGTGCTCGACATCGAAGACGCGGTCGACCCGAAGCACAAGGGCGCAGCGCGCGACGACGTGGCCGCCTGGCTCAGTGGCGGCGGCAGCTCGTGGGTGCGCATCAACGACCGCGCCAGCGACTTCTGGAGCGACGACGTCGACCAGCTCAAAGACCTGCCCGGCCTCAAGGGCGTCATGCTCGCCAAGACCGAGGACGCCTCGCACGTCACCGAGACCTTCGACCGGCTCGGAGGCAACACCCCCGTGCTCGTGCTGATCGAGTCGGCTCTCGGCATCGAGGAGGCGGTGACCATCGCCCGGGCCCGTGGCGCCTTCCGGCTCGCGTTCGGCAGCGGTGACTACCGCCGCGACACCGGCACCAGCGCCGAGGACATCGCCATGGCGTACCCGCGTTCGCGCCTCGTGATCGCCAGCCGCGTCGGAGGCCTGCCGGGCCCGATCGACGGCCCCACCGTGAGCTCGAGCCATCCGGTGCTGCGTGAGCAGTCGGCCACCGCGGTCGCGCTCGGCCTCACCGGCAAGCTCTGCCTCGACACCGACCAGCTGCCCGTGATCAACGAGGCCATCAGCCCCACCCAGTCGGATGTGACGTGGGCGCGCGACTTCCTCGCCGACTTCGAGGCACGCGGCCGGGTCATCCGCGACGGCAGCGACCTGCCCCGCCTCGGCCGCGCCGAGAAGATCGACCGCCTCGCGCGGGCGTTCGGCGTCGAACCCTTCTAGTCTCCGCCGGCGTCGCCGTTCACAAGGGAGGAGAATCGCCCCGTTGGGGCCATATACGCCTCGAAGGCCGCATTCTCCTCCCGTATGAACGGGTCACCCCCCGAGTACGGCCCACCCGTGGGCGGGAAGCGACGCCCGGCCCGCCGCGAGCGACGCCGTTCCGGCCAGCACCGTGCTCGCGCCCCCGGCCGGCACGGCCACGGGTTCGTCGGCGAGGTTGAGGGCGGTGACCACGGCGCCCTCGCCGGTCGCGGTGCGCACCACCATCGCCGTGTTCGCCACGTGCACCACGTCGGAGCGCGCGCTGTGCAGCCACGCGTGCGTACGTCGCAGCGCGATCAGCTCGCCGTGCAGGGCCAGCAGCGCGCGCGCATCGGCCCCCGCGCCCGGCAGGCCCACCGGAACGGAGTCCGGGGCGGGCGGCGCGGGGAACTCGGGCCGCACGGCGTCGTCGCCGCCGAGCCGCTCCTCCTTCACGCCCCGCAACCCGTACTCGTCGCCCGCGTAGACCATCGGGGTGCCCGCCAGCGTGAAGAGCAGCGCGAGCGCGTGCGGAAGGTGCCGCGCATCCGGGATCGCCGAGGCGATGCGCGTCACGTCGTGGTTGCCCACGAAGGTGGTGGGCACGAAGCGCTCGAGCAGTTCGTTGCCGCGCTCGATGGCGTGCTTGGTCTCGAACAGGTTCGCGTCGGCCAGGCCGTGCCAGATGCCCTGCCAGAGCTCGTACTGGGTGAGCGAATCCAGACCCGACTCCGCCACGATGGCGAGTGCATCGCCGTGGATCACCTCGCCCGTGAACCAGGCTTCCGGATGCGCGGCCCGCACCCGCGGCAGCACCCGCGCCCAGAACGACGGCGGAACGGCGTACGCGGCGTCGAGGCGCCAGCCGTCGGCTCCGCGATCGAGCCAGTACGTCATCACCTCCACCACGAGGTCCTCGACCGCGGGTGACGAGTGGTCGAGCGCCACGAGCTGGTCGTGCCCCTCGAACACCTCGGCGCGCACGGGGTCTCCTGGCTGCCAGCCCGCCCAGTCGACACGGAACAGACCCGCCGTCGCGGCATCCGGACCCGACGTCTCCAGGGCCGAGAACGCCGGATGTGCGCGGCCCACATGGTTGAACACCCCGTCCAGCAGCACCCGGATGCCGCGCGACCGCGCCGCCGCCACCAGGTGGTCGAAGTCGCCCTCGTCGCCCAGCCGCGGATCGATGCGGAAGTGGTCGACGGTGTCGTAGCCGTGCGTCGACGAGGCGAAGACGGGGCCGAGGGCCAGGCCGTTCAGGCCCAGTTCCACCACGTGATCGAGCCACGCCTCGATCCGGCCGAGCCGGTGCTCGGGCGCATCCGTCATCGTCGAAGGCGCCTCCGTGCTCGCATCGGGGCGGATGGGCGCGCCCACGAAGCCGAGCGGATAGACATGCCACCACATCACGTGATCGACCCAGGAACTCATGCCTGTCAGTCAACACCGAACGGGCGGGCGACGGAGACGGCGACCGCGAGACCGTAGGATTTACAGCATGTCCAAGGTTCTGAGCAGGCTCCCCGTCGGCGAACGCGTCGGCATCGCATTCTCGGGAGGCCTCGACACCTCCTGCGCCGTCGCCTGGATGCGCGAGAAGGGCGCCGTGCCCTGCACGTACACCGCCGACATCGGGCAGTACGACGAGCCCGAGATCGACAAGGTGCCCGGCCGCGCGCTCGAGTACGGTGCCGAGATCGCGCGCCTCGTCGATGCCAAGAGCGCCCTCGTCGAAGAGGGCCTGAACGCGCTGCAGTGCGGTGCGTTCCACATCCGCTCGGGCGGCAAGACCTATTTCAACACCACGCCGCTCGGCCGTGCCGTCACCGGCACCCTGCTGGTGCGCGCCATGAAAGAAGACGGCGTCGACATCTGGGGCGACGGCTCCACCTACAAGGGCAACGACATCGAGCGGTTCTACCGCTACGGTCTGCTCGCCAACCCGCGCCTGCGCGTGTACAAGCCCTGGCTCGACACCTCGTTCGTGGGCGAGCTCGGCGGCCGCACCGAGATGAGCGAGTGGCTCGTGGAGCGTGGCTTCCCGTACCGCGACTCCACCGAGAAGGCCTACAGCACCGACGCCAACATCTGGGGCGCCACCCACGAGGCGAAGCGCCTCGAGGAGCTCTCGGCCGGGCTCGACCTGATCGAGCCCATCATGGGCGTGGCCGCGTGGCGCGACGAGGTCGAGGTCGTCACCGAGGAGGTGTCGGTGCGGTTCGAGGCCGGCCGCCCGGTGGCCATCAACGGCCAGGAGTTCGACGACGCGGTCGCCCTCGTGTTCGAGGCCAACGCCATCGGCGGGCGTCACGGCCTCGGCGTGAGCGACCAGATCGAGAACCGCATCATCGAGGCCAAGAGCCGCGGCATCTACGAGGCTCCCGGCATGGCCCTGCTGCACATCGCCTACGAGCGGTTGCTGAACGCCATCCACAACGAGGACACCGTGGCGAACTACCACACCGAGGGCCGCCGCCTCGGCCGCCTGATGTACGAGGGCCGCTGGCTCGACCCGCAGGCGCTGATGCTGCGCGAATCCATTCAGCGCTGGGTGGGCTCGGCCGTCACGGGCGAGGTCACGCTGCGCCTGCGCCGCGGCGACGACTACACGATCCTCGACACCACCGGCCCGGCGCTCAGCTACCACCCCGGCAAGCTGTCGATGGAGCGCGTGGGCGACGCCGCCTTCGGTCCCGACGACCGCATCGGTCAGCTCACCATGCGCAATCTCGACATCGCCGACTCGCGCGCCCGGCTCGAGCAGTACGCCTCGGCCGGCATCATCGGCGGGGCCACCGCCGAACTGGTGGGCGAGCTCTCGCAGGGCGAGGCTGCCGAGATCCTCGACGGCGGGCCGCAGGATGCCGCGGAAGACGCCCTCGAGCGCGCCACCGACGCGGTCTCCGAGGGTGCCGCGTTCGACTCCGGCACCGACTGACCCGGCCTCCGACCCCCGACGCACCACACCCCCGCGACTCGTCGTAGTTGAGGTTGTCGGCGATGACCTCCTGGTCGTCGCCGAACACCGGGTTGATCTCCTCGGCCTCGAGGTCTTTCACCTCGTCGATGCTCTCGGTGTCGTCGAGGTCGACGTCCTCGTCTCCGACATCGGCGAGCTCGTCGTCGGAGAGCGTGAACTCCTTGGTGATGTCGGGTTCTTCGATGCGCTCGTTCAGGTCGGACATGCCGTTCCTCTCTCGATGGGATGCCGCCCGCAGGCGGGAGCCGCGGCCGGGGACAGGGCGGGTCGCCCACCGAGGCGGCGACCCTGGCGCCGGACTGGCGCACTCTCAACCTAGACACCTTCGAGCCCGGGTGTCGACCCGAGCCGGCGGCGCCTGCTGTGCAGCCCGTGCGCAGGCTGCCGCATCCGGTCGAGGGGGAGTCTACTGAGGGCATGTCCGTTCATCACGAAGGCACCTCGGCCCAGCCTCCCGCCGGCCGATCGCTCTGGCGCGACGGCCGGGCGCCCCTGGTCACTCCGCCGTTCGAGCCGGGTGCCGCCTACGACGTGGTGGTGGTGGGCGCCGGCCTCACGGGCCTCAGCACGGCGCTGATGCTCGCCAGGGCAGGCAGGCGCGTGGCCGTGCTCGAGGCGTTCGACATCGGCGCGCTCGCCACCGGCAACACCACCGGCAAGGTGTCGCTGCTGCAGGGCAGCCGGCTCTCCACCATCCGTTCGCATCACTCGCGGCTCATCCTGCGCGCCTACGTCGACATGAACCGCGAGGGCCAGGAGTGGCTGCTCGGCTTCCTCGACGAGGCGGGCGTGCCGGTGCAGCGCCGCACGACCTACAGTTACGCCCAGACGCAGGAGGCCCGAGCCGCCGAGGCCGTCGAGGCCGAGTTCCGGGCGGCGCGCGAGGCGGGCCTGCCGGTGTCGCTCGTGCGGCCGGACGAGGTCGACGTGCCGTTCCCGTTCGCGTTCGGGGTGTCGCTGGCCGATCAGGCCCAGATCGACGCCATGGCTGCGCTGGACGCGCTCGCCCGGGCCCTGCTCGCCGAGGGCGGCGTCATCCACACCGGCACCCGCGTCACCGGCGTGCGGGCCTCGGAGCCGGCGATCGTGCGCACCTCCCGCGGCGACGTGCGGGCGGGTTCGGTGGTGCTCGCCACGGCCGTCCCCATCCTCGACCGCGGGCTCTACTTCACGAAGGTGCAGGGGCTGCGCTCGTACGGGCTGGCCTTTCAGATTCCGGATGTCGGGGAGGCAGACCTCCCCGAGGGCATGTTCCTCTCCATCGGCGACTCGTCGTCGGCCGAGTCCCGGTCGGTGCGCACTGCACCCCGCGGCGATACCGACCTGCTCGTGGTGGGCGGCGACGGCCACACCGTGGGCCGGGCCGGTGAGCGAACCGAACGCGATCGGGTCGAGGAGCTCACCCGCTGGACGGCCGAGCAGTGGCCGGGCGCGCAGCTCACGCACGCCTGGTCGGCGCAGGACTATGAATCGCACAACCTCATCCCGTTCGTCGGCGCGCTGCCGCGGGGCCGCGGGCGGGTCTTCCTCGCCACCGGCTACGCCAAGTGGGGCCTGACCAACGCGGTGGGCGCGGCCATCCGGCTCACCGACGAGCTCACGGGTGCCGAGCGCGACGCGCGCGGGCACTGGCAGACCGTGCTCGGCACCCGGCTCACGCGCCCGGCCGACCTCGCGCGGGGTGCCGCCGCCGGTGCGAGCGTGGGGCTCGAGACGGCGAAGGGATGGCTCGGCGCCCAGACGCGCGCGACTCCCGTGCCGCGCCCGCGTGAGGGCCACGGCGTGGTGGCGAACTCGGGCGGGCGCCCCGTGGGCATCTCGACCGTCGACGGCCGCACCTGCGCCGTCACCGCCGTGTGCCCGCACCTCGGCGGAGTGCTGGAGTGGAACGACGCGGAGCGCAGCTGGGACTGCCCGTTGCACGCGTCGCGCTTCGCGGCCGATGGAACCCGGCTGGAGGGCCCGGCGGTCACCGATCTGAAGACGGTGCCGCGCATCCGGGGGTGACCCTCGACCGATGTCGGAGGGGATGTGTACGTTGTTCACATCCCCCGGAGTCGTCCGCTCCGCGTCGTTCGAAAGGCTGGTGCCGCATGACCACCGATCAGGTCGTCGACGAGGTTCCCGCGCACTGGAAGCGCAATGCCGGCCTGTTCCTCGGCGGGCAGACGGTGTCGCTGTTCGGCTCGATGATCGTGCAGTACGCGGTGATGTGGTACGTCACGTTCGAGACCAGGTCGGGGCTCGCGGTGGCGCTCTACGCCGTCGCGGCGTTCCTGCCGCAGGGCGTGGTGTCGATCTTCGGCGGCGTGATCGCCGACCGGGTGAACCGCAAGGTGCTCGTGATGATCGCCGACAGCAGCATCGCGGTGGTGACTCTCGGGCTGGCGCTGCTGATGCTCAACGGGGTCACCGACCTGTGGATCATCCTGCTCGCGGTCGCCGCGCGATCGCTCGGCGCCGGGGTGCAGACGCCGGCGGTGCAGGCGATGATCCCGCAGCTCGCCCCGGCCGATCAGCTGATGCGGGTGAACGGCATCTTCCAGACCATCCAGTCGGCGATGGCGCTGCTGGCTCCCGCCGCGGCCGGTGCGGTGTTCGGCGTGTTCGGCATCGTGCCGGTGTTCTTCATCGACGTGGTGACGGCCGCCATCGGAGTGGGGGTGCTCGCGTTCGTCACGGTGCCCACGCTGGCGTCCATCGCCGCGAAGAACACCACCTTCCGCCACGACCTGGTCGAGGGCCTGCAGTACATCTGGCGGCATCGGGTGGTGCGGTGGCTGCTGGTGGTGTTCGCCATCATCTTCCTGCTCACCGTGGCCCCGTCGTTCATCACGCCGCTCATGGTGGCGCGCACCTTCGGCACCGAGGTCTGGATGGTGACGGTGCTCGAACTCGCCTTCAGCATCGGCATGGTGATCGGCGGCGTGCTGGTGTCGACGGTGCTGGCGCGGTTCAGCCGCATGGGGCTCATCCTGTTCTCGACCTTCGGGTTCGCCGTGTTCACCACCGCGCTCGGGCTGAGCCCGAACCTGTGGGTGTTCTACGGGTTCATGTTCGGCTTCGGGCTGCTGGTTCCGCTGTTCTCGGCTCCGTTCATGACGTTGGTGCAGGAGACGGTCGATCCCGACAAGCACGGGCGGGTGTTCAGCTACGTGGGCATCGTGATGGCGCTGGCCACGCCCATTGGCATGACGGTGTTCGGGCCGCTGGCCGACGTCATCAGCGTGCAGCTGCTGCTCGTGGTGGCCGGCATCGTGACGGTTCTCGTGGTGGTGGTCGCGATCGCGCTGCCGTCGGGGCGGGCGGCCATCGCCGCGAGCCGGGCGCTGGCGACGGATGCCGGCCGCGACGAGGGTGCGGGCTCCGAGGGCGGGGTCGCGGGGCCTGCCCCTGCCGATGCCGGGTCGAGGAGCTCGCAGGGGCGTGAGTAGCATTCGGGTATGACGCGCGCGGGCCAGGCTTCGCTCATCCGGCACACCACGGCGGGAGCCGTTCGCGGCAGCCGCAGCGGTGACACCCTGAGCTGGAAGGGCATCCCGTTCGCTGCACCGCCGGTGGGCGAGCAGCGGTTCCGCCGCCCGCTGCCGGCACCGCGCTGGCACGAGCTGCGCGACGCGACCGGCTTCGGGCCGATGGCGCCCCAGCACGTGCTGAAGTCGATGGAGGTCGACACCGCCGTCGGCATCTCGGAGGACTGCCTCACCCTCAACGTCTGGGCGCCGCGCGAGACGGGTGGCGTGCAAGCGCCGCCGAAACCCGTGATGGTGTGGATCCACGGCGGCGGGTACTTCGCCGGCTCCACGGCGCAGCGCTTCTACGACGCCACCGCGCTCGCCGCCGCGGGCGACGTGGTGGTGGTGACGGTGAACTACCGGCTCGGGGTGCTCGGTTTCGTCGACTTCTCGAGCCTGTCACCGGGGCCGGGCTCCGGGGCGGCGGCACCCGGGTCGGCCTACGGCCGCAGCTTCTCGCACGGCTTCGACGCGAACGTGGGGCTCCGCGACCAGATCGCGGGGCTCCGCTGGGTGCGCGAGAACATCACCGCGTTCGGCGGAGACCCCGGCAACGTGACCCTGTTCGGGGAGTCGGCGGGAGGCGCATCCGTCATCGCGCTGATGACCTCGCCCCTGGCGGCCGGCCTCTTCCACCGGGCCATCGCGCAGAGTGCGCCCGTCACGTCGATCTACGGCCCCGAACGGGCCGCCGCGGTGGCCGAGCGATTCCTCGACATCGTGGGCATCGATCGCGCCGACGCCCACCGGCTGCGCGAGCTCGACCCGTTCGACCTCGTCGACGCGGGCGAGGAGCTCGTGCACGAGGTGTCGACGGCCGTGCCCGGAACACTCGCGATGGCGCCGGTGGTCGACGGCGAGGTGATCCCCGAGGCTCCGCTCACGGCGTTCCGGGAAGGGCGGGCCCCGCGCATCCCGCTCATCATCGGCACCAACCGCGACGAGTCGTCGTTCTTCAAGCTCATGCGCTCGCCGCTGATGCCCATCACCCCCGAGAAGGTGGAGCGGATGTTCGCCGAGATCGCGGCCGACAACCCGGGCTCCGACGAGGCGGGCTCGCGCATCACGAGCGCCTACCCGAGCTATCCGCGCCGCCGCACACCCGAGGAGGTGTCGCGCGACGCCGGCTTCCGTATGCCGAGCATCTGGTTGGCCGAGGCGCACAGCCGGTACGCCCCCACCTGGATGTACCGCTTCGACCACGCCACCCCGCTGCTGCGGGTCACGGGCATCGGCGCCACGCACGCGTCCGAGCTGGCCTACGTGTTCGGCTCGTTCGCGCCGCGCGGCCGCGACCTCGTGTTCGGGCTCGGGGGCCGCGCCGAAGCGCTGCGGGTCTCGGCCCGCATGCAGGCACGCTGGCTGGCCTTCGCCCGCACGGGCTCGCCGGATGCGGCCGCGGAGCCCGCGCCCCTCGTCCCCTGGCCGCCCTACGACGCCGACGCCCGCAGCACCCTCGTGATCGACCGCGACGACCGCATCGACCACGATCCCGACGCCGAGATCCGCCAGGCCTGGGGCCCCCAGATCCTGGCCTTCCGCTGACGCACCCCCGCCCCCCTGCCCTCACCCCACCACCCCGTTAGGTCGCGAAAAGTCGTGCTCACGCGGCCTTGAGCATGTGTTTCCGCGACGCAACGGCGGTGGTGGGCGCTCATGGTAGGAATGCTGCATGGTCGCTGAGCAGTTCGTCACGCCCTTCTGGCTCGACCTCGCGGCTACGGGTCTCGGCAGCGTGCAGGGCGCCTCCTTCGCCGCCCAGTTCAAAGACCGGCGGCTCGACCTGCTCGGGGTGGGGCTGATCGGGGTGGTGGCCGGCTTCGGCGGCGGTCTCATCCGCGACGTCCTGCTCAACCGGGTTCCCGCGGCCCTCGAGAGCAACTGGTTCATCCCCGTCGCCATCGTGGCCGCCCTGCTCGGCATGCTGCTGGAGCGCGTGTTCACCCGCCTGAACGTGCTCGTCACCGTGCTCGACGCCGTGAGCCTCGGGCTGTTCTGCGCCATCGGCACGAGCAAGGCCCTGTCGTTCGGCCTGCCCGTGGTGCCTGCGGTGTTCGTGGGCATCGTGGCGGCGGTGGGCGGGGGGATGCTGCGCGACATCCTGCTCGGACTGCCGATCGGCGTGATGCACGTGGGCTCGCTCTACGCGGTGGCGGCCGGGGCGGGTGCCGTCTTCCTGGTCGCCGCGATCCAGTCGGGTTCGGACATCACGATGGCCGGGGTGGGGTGTGTGATCGTCACCACTCTCATCCGCCTGCTGGCCGTGCGCTTCGGCTGGAGCCTGCCTGAGCAGCGCACCATCAGCACCCTGCGGCGCCTGCGTCGCCAGAAACGGGATTGAACGTTTTTCGCACACCCTCCGTTGTCCCCAGATGAGGCCGACGGATGCCCTCGGCTGGCGTCAAGGTCTCTGCCCATAAGGGTCTCAGGTCTGACGCATAGACGAGCCATAGCAACCTGCCAGCTTCGCTGAATACCGTCGAATCCGCCGACCACGAACGACAGGGACACGATGAACACTCGACAGAAGAAGATCGCGCTCGCCGGGATGACCGGACTCTCCATCTCGGTGGCCCTCGCCGGATGCGCCACGGATGCCACGGCCGAGTCAGAAGCGCCCGCCACCGCGGCCGCGACCCCCGCCGCCACGAGCGCCCCCACCGCGGAGTCGTCGACCGGGGCCGCCGCGAGCGCCGGCACCTACAAAGACGGCACCTACGAGGCCACCGGCAGCTACACCTCGCCGAACGGCCAGGAGGAGATCGACGTCTCGATCACCCTCGCGGGCGACGTCATCACGGCCGTCACCGTGACGCCCGAGGCCACCAACCCGAACTCGGTCAACTACCAGACCCAGTTCGCCGACGGCATCTCCGAGGTGGTCGTGGGCAAGAAGATCGACGAGATCGAGGTCTCCCGCGTTGCCGGCTCGAGCCTCACCAGCGGCGGCTTCAACGAGGCCGTCGAGACCATCAAGTCCGAAGCCGCCTGAGCCACCACGCCATGACCGCCGACACGGCCGCCCCGCCGGTGAGCTTCGACTTCGAAGCCATCGGCACGCACTGGCAGATCGAGACGCCCGCGCCGCTCGATGCGTCGGTGCGGGCGGCCGTGCTCGAACGGATCGAGGCGTTCGACGCCGCGTACTCGCGCTTCCGGCCCGACTCGCTCGTCACGGCGCTCGCGCTCGGCGCCGGTTCCGTCGGGCTCCCGCCCGACGCCGAGCCGCTGTTCACCCTCTACGATCAGCTGTTCGACGCCACCGGCGGAGCGGTCGACCCGCTTGTCGGTCGCGATCTCGAGCTCCTCGGCTACGACGCGGCCTACTCACTGCGTCCGGCCGCGGGCTCCCCGCTCACAGGCTCCCCTTCGGGCGGGCCTCACGACGGCTGGTCGACGGATGGCGGCGCCCCGGTTGCCCCGCACCGCGCGGCCTGGCCGTCGGTCATCCGGACTCCCGTGAGCGGCAGTGACAGCGACAGCGGCGGCATCACCGTCACCGCGCCCCAGGGCACCGTGCTCGACGTGGGGGCCGCCGGCAAGGGCTACCTCGTCGATCTGGTCGCCGAGGTGCTCCGGTCGCACGGTCTCACCGAGTTCGTGGTCGACGCCAGCGGAGACCTGGTGCACGCGGGCTCGACGCCGATACGGGTCGGCCTGGAGCATCCGCTCGACCCGACGAAGGCCATCGGCGTGGCCGAGATCGCCGGCGCCGCACTCTGCGCCTCGGCGAGCAACCGCCGCGCCTGGGGCGACGGACTGCACCACATCGTCGACGGCCGCACCGGCAACCCGGCCCGCGAGGTCGTGGCCACCTGGGTGGTGGCCCGCACCACGGCCCTCGCCGACGGGCTCGCCACCGCACTCTTCTTCACGGGCGCCCACCAGCTCGCGAAGACATTCCACTTCAGCTATGTACGCATGTACGCCGACGGGCGCGCCGAGCGCTCGCGCGACTTCCCCGGGGAGATCTTCCGTTGAAATCACGTCTGGACACCCTCATCGGGCGCATCACCATGTACAACCTCGTGGTGCTGACGCTCGCCGCCCTCGTGGTGGTCACCATCGTCGCGAGCGCGCTCGGCCAGGTGTTCTACACCCCGCCGCAGATCCTGCTCAGCGTGGCTGTGGCCATCGTCTCCACGGCGGTGTCGAGCTGGCTGCTCGCCCGGCTCTTCCGCACCCGTGCGCACCTGCCGTCGGCGGTGATCAGCGGTCTCATCATCTTCTTCGTCTTCATGCCCACCGCCGACCCGGCGAGCCTGTGGTTGCTGGCACTCACGGGGCTCGTCGCATCCGCGTCGAAGTTCGTGCTCGCCTTCCGGGGGCGGCACATCCTCAACCCGGTGGCCGCAGCGGCCGTGGTGATGAGCATCACCGGGCTGTACCCGTCGGCATGGTGGGTGGCGACGCCGGTGCTGCTGCCGTTCGTGGCGGTGGCGGCGTTCCTCGTGCTGTGGCGCACCCGCAAGCTCGCGCTCGGGCTCACCTTCGTGGTGGCCGCCGGCGCCATCACGGTGGGGCGCATCATGCTCACGGGCACCGCCTTCCCCGACGCACTCACGCTGGCGTTCGGATCGTTCCCGATCGTCTTCCTCGCGGGCTACATGCTGAGCGAGCCCCTCACCCTGCCGCCGCGTCGTTGGCAGCAGCTGCTGGTGGCCGTGGTCGTGGCGGTGCCGTTCTCGATCCCGTTCACCATCGGCACGGTGTACTCCACGCCCGAGATCGCGCTCGTCATCGGCAACATCGTGGCCTTCGCTTTCGGCCAGAGGCGGGGCATCCGGTTGCGTTTCCGCGGCATTCGCGACCTCACACCCACCTCGGCGGCGTTCGACTTCGAGCCTGTGACGCCCGTCGCGTTCCGGGCGGGGCAGTACCTCGAGCTGTCGCTGCCGCACAAGGGCGTCGATGCCCGGGGAACGCGTCGTATGTTCAGCATCACGACTCCGCCTCCTGCCACCGCTTCGTCGTCGGGCTCGGTCGGCGGCCTCGAACCGATCTCACTCGGCATCAAGCTCTCGCAGCCGTCGAGCTCGTTCAAGCGCGCGCTCGCCACGCTCGAACCCGGTACCCAGGTGCGGGCCACCTGGGTGGGCGGCGACTTCGTGCTGCCGACGGATGTCGCGGTGCCCCTCGTGCTCGCAGCGGGCGGCATCGGGGTCACCCCCTTCGTCAGCCAGCTCGCGGAGCGCTCCCGCGCCGGCCGGATCGGTGACGTCACCCTGATCTACTCGGTGTCGGGCCCCGACGAGCTCGCCTACGCCGACGACCTGGCGGCCACGGGCATCCGCGTGCTGGTGATCGCGCCGGCCGAACCTCCCGTGCTGCCCTCGGGGTGGACGTACCTCGGCCCCGATCGGCTCACCGCCGACACGCTCGCGGCCCACCTGCCCGACGTCTCATCGCGGCGCGCCTACGTCTCGGGCCCTCCGGCCTACGTCGACCACGTCTCGGCGCAGCTGCGCCAAGCGGGGGCCCGCCGCATCCACCGCGACGCGTTCGCGGGGTACTGACGCCGCCCCCCATCCCCGGGTAGCGCAAAAGCACCCTCCCGGGCCCCCTGAGCCGCACGTCGCGCTACCCGAACCAGCGGGCGGGCGGCTCAGGCGCGGATGGTCGCGTACGCGTCGAGGGCCGCGCGGCGGGACTCCTTGAGGTCGACCATGGGTGGCGGATACGCCTCCGTGCCGATCTCGGCCACATAGCGCGCGATGTACGCCCCGTTCGGGTCGAACTTCGATGCCTGCAGCTCGGGGTTGAACACCCGGAAGTAGGGTGCCGCGTCGGGGCCCGACCCCGCCACCCATTGCCAGTTCAGGGCGTTCGCCGCGGCATCCGCGTCGACCAACGTGTCCCAGAACCAGGCCTCGCCCACCCGCCAGTCGACCCGCAGGTTCTTCACCAGGAACGACGCCACCACCATCCGCACCCGGTTGTGCATGGCGCCGGTCACCCACAGCTCGCGCATGCCGGCGTCGACCAGCGGGATGCCGGTGCGGCCCTGCTGCCACCGCTCGAGCTCCACATCGCTCGGCGACGCCCACGGAAACCGGTCGAACTCCGAGCGCATGTTCTCGGTGGTGATCGAGGGCAGGTGGTACAGCAGGTGGTAACCGAACTCCCGCCATACGAGCTGCCTCAGCACAGCCGATGCGCCCTCCGCGTCTTTCGGAGCCCGCGCCCGGTGCGCGTCGACCGCCTGCCACATCTGGAACGGGCTGAGTTCGCCCCAGCGCAGGTGCGGCGACAGCATCGACGTGCCCTCCTCGGCCGGCAGGTCGTGCTCCGAGACGTAGTGCCCCACCCGCTCGTCGAGGAAGAGCTCCAGTCGTTCGCGCGCCCCGGCCTCACCGGGCCGCCACCGTTCGCGCAGACCGCCGGCCCAGTCGGGTGCGGTGGGCAGCAACCCCCACGACGCCAGCTCGTCCGACGCGACACGGCGGTGGTGCAGGCCGTCGTCGGGCGTGGGCGCGGGCAACGGATGTCGCGGCGCCGGTTTCGCCAGCACCGCCCGGTAGAAGGGGGTGAACACCTTGTACCAGCCGCCCGAACCGGTGAGCACGGTCCACGGTTCGGCGAGCACACTGCCCTGGAAGCTGTCGGCCACGACGCCCTCGTCGCGCAAGGCCGACTTGATGCCCGAGTCGATGGCGCGCTCCACCTCGCCGTACCGCCGGTTCCAGAACACGGCGGTCGCACCCACCTCGTGCGCCAGCTCGGTCACCACCTCGGCGGCCGGACCGCGACGCAGCGTGAGCTCGAGCCCGACCGCCCGCAGCGACTCCCCGAGCGCGACCAGCGACTCGTTCAGCCACCAGCGCGAGGCGGCGCCGAGTGGCCTGATGCCCGGCGACTCGTCGTCGAGCACGTACAGGCACACGATCGGGTCGCCGCGCAGCACGGCTTCGTGCAACGCCGGATTGTCGGCCAGGCGCAGATCGTCTCGGAACCAGACGACGGTAGTGGATTCGTTCACCACCCCAGTCAACCCCGAGCCGACGACAGCGGCGAGAGTCGGGGCCGCCGGACTCAGCGCCCGGACACTCCGGCCCGCAGTTTGTCGCACAGCCGCGCCAACTCGGCCAGCTCGTCGGGGGAGAGGTGCCCTGACATGTGTGCGGTGATCGAGTCGGCATGCACGACGGCCGCTTGACGGTACACGGTGACACCGGCATCCGTGAGCCGCACGAGGGTGCCCCGGCCGTCGGTGGGGTCGTCGGTCTTCTCGATGATGCCGCGGGCGACGAGCCGGTCGACCAGGCGGCTGATGCTCGGTTGGGTGAGCAGCACCTTCTCGCCGAGATCCCGGATGCGCAGCGTCTTCTGCGGCACGATGAACAGATTGAACATCACGTCGTACTCGTTGAGTGACACGATGTTCGAGGGGAACTCGGCCGCCAGCTGCCGCATCACGGTCACCTGCGCCCTGAAGAGCGACTCCCACGCCGCCACCGGCGATACTTCCGCGGCCATGCAGATCCTCTCCGGCGGCGATGCTTGAGAGCCTATTCTTCCACGACTCCCCGCGTTCGCTGAGCAGTGCTCGTTAAATGATTGAGGGCCCGTCGTAGAGGCTAACGACGGGCCCTCTCCCTTGCACCAAGAGTGTCCTGCAATCACATTCCGCGGGAGCTGCCACAGCAAACAACTTCCGCTCCATGAATATATAACGGTCCGGTAACGAGGCGCTAGTTATCGAATCGTTATTTTCCTGGGAGTTCACTGTGCACCCCATTCGGGGGTCATGGCTAGAACGTCGGCCGGTCGGCCAGCGAGATCGCGACCGGCACCACGGCGGCGACGATCGTGATGACGCCCGCCGCGATCCACCGACCCCGCGGCACCGCCCGCTGCGCCACGACCACGAGGTGAACCAGCAGCGAGAGGGCCGCGAGGGCTGCGATCACGGTGCCCACGACCGCCGGGGCGAACACCGCGACGTGCTTGCTCGCGAAGCCGGTGTCATCCGGCGGCAGGTAGTACGTCATGCCGATCTGGCTCGCGGCCATGACGAGGCCGAGCACGGCGACGGCGAGCAGAACGGATGCGACGACGAGGCGCGCGGGGCTCTTCATTCGGCGAGTCTTCCACAGTCGACAACCGTCGGACGGGCAGGGGATCGACGGAAATGTTTGCTTTTCGGGCTCAAACAGACATAGAGTCACCGAAACAAAGATTTGCGCAGAAGCAGACCGGGAGTCAACGCCGACATGTACGCCATCGAACGCCACGAACGCATCAGCGTGCTGCTCTCCGGTGCCGGCCGCGTGACGGTGGCCGATCTCGCCCAGTCGCTCGACGTCACCCCCGAGACGGTGCGTCGCGATCTCGACACCCTCGAGCGCCAAGGTCTGCTCCGTCGCGTGCACGGTGGCGCGGTGGCCCGCGGCAAGACCAGCCTCGCCGAGTCGACCGTCGCCGACCGCGCCGATCGGGCCCGCGAGGCCAAGCACGCCATCGCCACGGCCGCCCTCACCCTGCTGCGCAACGACTTCAGCGGCTCGATCCTGCTCGACTCCGGCACCACCACGGCGGCCGTCGCCGAACTCCTCGCCCACTGGCGGCCGGCCACGCCCGGCACGCAGCTCACCGTCATCACGAACTCCGTGCCCATCGCGGCCCTGCTCCACCACAACGACGCGCTCGAGCTGCACCTGCTCGGCGGTCGGGTGCGCGGGGTCACGAGCGCCGCGGTCGGCAGCCCGGCCATCGATCAGCTGGCCCACCTCCGGCCCGACATCGCCTTCATCGGCGCCAACGGTCTGAGCGCCGAGTTCGGGCTGAGCACCCCCGAGGAGCACGAGGCGTCGGTCAAGTCGGCCATGGTGCGCAGCGCCCGCCGCGTGGTGGCGCTCGTCGACTCGTCGAAGCTGGGCGACGAGACGCTGCACCGTTTCGCGGAGCTCCGCGAGCTCGACACCCTGGTGACCGACGCCGACCCGGTGGGAACGCTCAGCGCCGCCCTCGACGCGCACGGCGTGGAGGTGGTGGTCGCGTGATCGTCACCGTCACCCTCAACCCCTCGTTCGACCGCACCATCGAGCTCGCGACGCGACTCCTCCGCGGCCAGGTGCAGGCGGCCGGGCGTTCGACTCAGCAGCCGGGCGGCAAGGGCGTGAACGTGTCGCGGGCCCTGCACGCCGCGGGCGTCGACACCCTCGCCATCCTGCCCGCCGCCCCCGGCGACCCCATGCTCACCGCTCTCGAAGCCGACGGCATCCGAACCGCCGCCGTGGCGGTGCCCGGCCCCGTGCGGTCGAACACCACCATCACGGAGCCCGACGGCACCACCACCAAGCTCAACGAGCCGGGCGCCCCGCTCGATGCGGCGGCGACGGATGCGCTCATCGCGCTGATCGTCGAACGGTCTCGCACCGCATCGTGGCTGGTGCTCGCCGGCTCGCTGCCGCCCGGTGTTCCGGTCGACCTCTACGCCCGCATCGTGCGCGCCGTGCGGGCCGGCGCCGCCCCGGCATCGGCCGGCCCCTCGATCGCGGTCGACACCTCGGGCGCTCCGCTCGCGGCACTCGTGGGCAGCGGGGTGGCCGTCGACGTGATCAAGCCGAACGCCGAAGAACTCCTGGCCCTCACCCGCGACCTCGGGATGGGCCCGCTGGAGCAGGTCGACGACCCCGACGGCCTCTCCGCCACCGATCCGCTCATCGTCACCCTCGCCGATGCCGTGCTCTCACCCGAGCTCGGTTCGGTGCTCGTGACGCTCGGCGCCCACGGTGCCGCGCTGGTGTCGCGGGCAGACGTGTTCACCGCGGCCGCCCCCACGATCGTCGCCCGCAGCACCGTGGGAGCGGGCGACTGCTCCCTGGCGGGCTACCTGCTCGCCGCCACCGCGGGACACGACGGCGCCGGACGCCTCGCCCAGGCCGTGGCACACGGGGCGGCGGCGGCCATGCTCCCCGGATCGACGGTGCCGACCCCCGATCTCGCGCCCGCATCGGCCATCGCGGTCACGCACCACCCCCGGGTGGCCAGCGGCTGAGCGGCCACCACGCCGCGACCACCGCCCCGCCCTCCCGAACGCACCACCCCACCCCCACCCCACCCCCATCCCGAAACCCCCCATCCCGAAACCCCCGACGCCGCATCGCCGCGGTGTCCGCCTCGAAGGAGTCCCCATGTCCGCCCTCATCACCCCCGAGCTGGTCGTCCTCGACCAGGATCTCGGCCGCGACCGCGGCCCGGTCATCCGCCGCCTCGCCGAACTCGTCGTGGCCGCGGGCCGTGCCACCGACGTCGACGCCCTCTTCGCCGACGCCTGGGAGCGCGAGAGCAAGACCGACACCGGCATCCCCGGCGGCCTCGCCATCCCGCACTGCCGCTCGACGGCCGTGCTCGAGCCCACGCTCGCCATGGCCCGCCCGACCCCCGGCGTCGACTTCGGCTCGGCCGACGGCCCGGCCGACCTCGTCTTCTTCATCGCCGCCCCCGACGGCGCCGACCAGGAGCACCTCAAGCTCCTCTCCACGCTCGCCCGCTCGCTGATCAAGCCCGAGTTCGTCGCCGCGCTCCGTGAGGCGGCCACCCCGGCCGACATCGTGGCGCTCGTCGACGGGGCGCTCGCGCCGGCACCGGATGCGAAGCCCGCCACCTCGACGAGCGCTGCGGCCGAGGCTGCCCCGGCCCCCGCATCCGGAGCACACGCCAAGCCCGCCGCTGGCGCTGCTGGCGCTGCCGGCGCGAACGCCGACCGCCCGGTGATCGTGGCCGTCACGGCCTGCCCCACGGGGATCGCCCACACCTACATGGCCGCCGACTCCCTGGTGGCCGCGGGGGAGCGCGCCGGCGTCGAGCTGCACGTCGAGACCCAGGGCTCCTCGGGAGCCACTCCGCTCGACCCCGCGCTGATCGCCCGCGCGCAGGCCGTGGTGTTCGCGGTCGACGTCGACGTGCGCGACAAGGGTCGCTTCGCCGGCCTTCCCGTCATCCAGGCCCCCGTGAAGCGCGGCATCGACGAGCCAGACGCCATGGTGGCCGAGGCGCTCGCCGCTGCGACCGACCCGAACGCCCGCCGGGTGGCCGGATCGGGCCAGGCCGTGGAGACCGCCACCGACGGCCCCGGCGAGCACATCGGCCAGAAGCTCAAGCGCTACCTGCTCACCGGCGTGAGCTACATGATCCCGTTCGTGGCGGGCGGTGGTCTGCTGATCGCCCTCGGCTTCCTGCTGGCGGGTTACCAGATCAACGGCAACGCCACCGACATCGTGCTCAACAACACCCTCTGGAACCTGCCGGAGGGCGGCCTGGCCACCTACCTCGGCGCGGTCTCGTTCGTGATCGGCGCGGCGTCGATGGGCTTCCTCGTGCCTGCGCTCGCCGGGTACATCGCCTACGCCATCGCCGACCGGCCGGGCATCGCGGTGGGCTTCACGGCCGGTGCGGTCGCGCTGGTGATGAACGCCGGGTTCCTCGGCGGTCTCGTGGGTGGTCTGCTCGCGGGCTTCATCGCCTGGGCCATCGGCCGGCTGCGGGTGCCGCGCGTCATCCGGGGCCTGATGCCCGTGGTCATCATCCCGCTGTTCGGCTCCATCTTCGCCTCGGGGCTCATGCTGCTCGTGCTCGGCGGCCCGATCGCCCTGCTGATGACCGGCCTGAACGACTGGCTCTCCTCGCTCACCGGCGCCTCGGCCGTGCTGCTCGGCATCATCCTGGGCACCATGATGGCCGTCGACCTCGGCGGCCCCATCAACAAGGTGGCCTACGCCTTCGCCGTGGCCGGACTCGCCGCCGGCAGCGCCACCAACCAGGCTCCCTGGCAGATCATGGCCGCGGTGATGGCCGCCGGCATGGTTCCCCCGCTGGCGCTCGCCCTCGCGACCCTGCTCGACCGCAAGCTCTTCAGCGCGGCCGAGCGCGAGAACGGCAAGGCCGCATGGTTCCTCGGAGCGGCGTTCATCTCCGAGGGCGCCATCCCGTTCGCGGCCGCCGACCCGCTGCGCGTCATCCCCGCCGGCATCGTGGGCAGTGCGCTCACCGGAGCCATCGTGATGGGCACCGGTGTCACCTCGCAAGCGCCCCACGGCGGCATCTTCGTGTTCTTCGCCATCGGCAACGTGGGCATGTTCATCGTGGCGATCCTCGCGGGCATGGTGGTCTCGGCCGCTCTGGTGGTGCTGCTCAAGCGCTTCGTGCGCCGCCGCCCGGTCGCGAGCGACACCGTCACGGCTGCCGGCGCCTCGGTTCCGGATGCCGCTGCCGTCGCTCGGCCCTCCGCGGGCACCCCGGCTCCCGGCCGCACCCCCGTGCCCGCCCGCTGACCCCTCCCCTCCTACTGAAAGGCACCAACCATGACCGAACGAACCGCCGTCATCGCCAGCCGCGTCGGGCTGCACGCGCGCCCCGCCTCGCTCTTCATCGAGGCCGTGAAGCGTCAGCCCGTGAAGGTGACCATCTCGAAAGACGGCAGCACCCCGATGGACGCGTCGAGCATCCTCTCGATCATGAGCCTGGGAGCCGCCAACGGCGACACCATCACGCTCGCAGCCGAGGGCGATGGCGCCGACGCGGCCCTCACCGAACTCGCCGCCCTGCTCGAGACAGACCTCGACGCCGACTGACCCACCCCGCGCCGCGCCGCCGCCCCCGCGCCCCCGCCACTCGTCCCGAATCCGCGCGACACACCGTGCCGCCCCCCGATTCGCGACGAGTCGCGGGGGTGCCGCATTCCCACGCACCCTTCTCCCCGAAGGTCTCGGCAGAAAGGCGCCCGCAGGGCCGCCGGTACCGGCCGTCTATCGGCTGAACGCGGCGGCGTGTACGTCGCGTTCAGCGTCGACAGCGGCAAGAACGCGGGCCGCCGCCGACTATTCGCGTAGTGCGCCGCAGAGGCGGCGGCGCACCCGGGAGCGCGCAGCGCTCCCGGCAATCAAAACAGATCAGGCGAAGGCGTGCTCGTGTGCCGCACCGACACGTCGGCGTGGCGGTCGAAGCGGTAGCCGACTCCGCGCACGGTGCGCACGATGTCCTCGTAGTCGCCGAGCTTCGAGCGCAGTCGACGCACGTGCACGTCGATGGTGCGCTCGTTGGGCACCTCTTCGTCACCGGCCGACCAGAGCGCCGAGATGAGCTCGGCCCGCTCGATGGTGCGGCCCTCGCGCAGCACGAGGTACTGCAGCAGCTCGAACTCCTTGTAGGTGAGGTTCGCGGCCTGGTTGTCGAGCAGCACACGCTTGCGCGAGAGGTCGACGACCACGCCGTCGCGGGCGCGGTCCTGCTCGTCGGGCGCCTGGCGGTGCTTGGCGAGGGCGGCCGGGTCCTGCAGGGCGAGCCGCACGACCTCCACGTCGCGGCCGCCGGCGCCGCGGGGGGCGAGCGCCACGGCGGCGTAGGTCTCCGACGAGGGAGCGATCTGCGCGGCCAGCGCCTTCAGCTGCTCCACGATGCGGCCGAGGTCGGTGCCATCGGCGGCGGCCTTGTCCTCGTCGATGCCGACGTAGAGCACGAAGCCGCGGGCTTCGGTGCCATCCGGAACGGCCCGGATGCGGGGGGCCGCCTCGGCCGGAGCGGCGGCGGGGCGGAGGGCGGTGACGGTCGAGGGGGTGCGGGAATCGAGGTGGGCGATCGACATGATGGGTGTCCTAGCGGGAGCGGCCCGTGGTCGACGGGCCGGAAATGTGTCATTCCAAGAGGATCCGGGTGGGGACCCTGAGACGGCTCCGGAGACGATCCGGATGCCGGGGAACACGACCTGCTCCGCGATCAGATACGCGGGGGTCGGTGCTCGAGCGAGAAGAAACTCGTCAGCGACACATTCGACAGCACATGACGACGCCGCCGGCCATCATGGCGGCGTTCCCGGGGGCCTCAAAGGAGGTCGGGGCGAACGCATTGTCAGTCATGTCGCCAAGCTAACCGGATGCGGGTGGCGGATGTCAAGCATCCGTTCGCCTCGTTCACGTGCCGAGACACCGTGGTCGCCGACGACAGGTGTCGGCCGAGACCGATGGCAGCACGTCGATGCCGGTATAGATTCGGCCCATGACCGCGACTTCGACGAGCTCCCCGGTGGCCGGCCGCGCACGATGGCAGGCGTTCGCCGTGTGCGTGGCCGTGGCGGCCCTCACCATCCTCGACCTGTCCAAGGTGAACGTGGGACTGCCCTCGATCGAAGAGTCGCTCGGCGCGGGATCGACCGAGCTGCAGATCATCGTGGCCGGGTACGCGCTCGCATTCGGCCTCGCGCTCGTGCCGGCGGGGCGCCTCGGCGACCTGTATTCGCGCAAGGTGATGTTCGTCGTCGGCCTGAGTGCGTTCACGGTCGCGAGCGCCCTCTGCGCCGTCGCGCCCGACATCAACACGCTCGTGGCGGCGCGGATCGTGCAGGGCATCGCCGCGGGCATCCAGATGCCCCAGGTGCTGGGGCTCGTGCAGCAGCTCTTCCAGGGCGAGGAGCGTGGCCGCGCCTTCGGGCTCTTCGGTGCCACGATCGGTGTGGCCACGGCCTTCGGCCCCACCCTCGGCGGCCTGCTGATCGCGGTCGGCGGGCCCACCGACGGGTGGCGCCTGCTGTTCTGGATGAACGTGCCGCTCGGCGTCATCCTGCTGCTGTTCGCGCTGAAGCTGATACCGAAGTCGCAGGTGCGCGACCCGGGGGCCCGCAATCTCGACCTGGTGGGCATCGTGCTGCTCGGCGCATCCGTGTTCAGCTTCATGCTGCCGTTCGTGCTCACGACGGGGTCTCCGGATGACAGCCCGCTGCGCTGGCTGTGGTTGCTCGCCACCGTGGTGTCGGTGGTGCTGTTCGTGGTGTGGGAGCGGCGCTACGAGGCGCGCGGCAAGTCGCCCGCCATCCGGTTCGCGCTGTTCCGGATCAGCTCGTACCGCAACGGGCTGCTGCTGGCCACCGCGTGGTTCGCCGGGGTGCCCGCGATCTTCCTGCTGACGACGCTGTACCTGCAGGAGGGGCTGGGGTTCGAGCCCGTGTTCGCGGGCATGGTGAGCATCCCGTTCGCGCTCACCTCGGCGATCGCCTCGCTGATCGGCGGGCGCCTCGTGATGCGCGTGGGGCGCAAGCTCGTGGTGATCGGCGTGGTGGTGGCCCTGGTGGGGTTCGTGCTGGTGCTGCTGGGGGCCGTGCTGCCGCCGTCGGACTGGTCGATCTGGCTGATGGCCGCCGCCATGGCCGTGGCGGGGGCGGGTGGCGGATTCGTGATCTCGCCGAACCAGACGTTGACGCTGGCCGAGATCCCGGTGACCGAGGGCGGGGTGGCCGGATCGATGGCACAGGTGGGGCAGCGCGTGGGAACGGCGATGGGCGTGGCGGGGGCGTCGTCGATCTTCTTCGCGACGCTGTTCCGGGAGGGCCCGGCCAGCGCCGACGACGTGATGCTGTACCACGACGGCTTCCGCAACGGGTTCCTGGTGGCGCTGGGGCTGCTCGCGATAGCGCTGGTGATCGGTCTGTTCGACCTGCGGCGTCGGCGGATCGAGTCGGGGGACGACGCCCCGGCCCCCGCCGAGGCCGTCGGGCCCGCCTGACGTCCGGCCCGCCGTCGCCGTCCGGCCCGCGGACTTCTGCGATCGTCGCGCACAGCACGGCGTAGAGCGCCCCGCTTCGGCCGAGAATCGATCGAGGCGGTGCGGCGGCGCGGCGACCCCCGACGGGGCGTCGGCTAGACGGTGCCGTACAGGCGGTCTCCGGCGTCACCGAGACCGGGCACGATGTAGCCGCGCTCGTCGAGCCGCTCGTCGAGCGCGCCCAGCACGAGGGTGACGTCGCGGCCCTCGGTGGCCTTCTCGAGAGCGGCGACACCCTCGGGAGCGCCCAGCAGGCAGATGGCGGTGACATCCTGAGCACCGCGGGCGAACAGGAACTCGATGGCCGCCGAGAGCGACCCGCCCGTGGCCAGCATGGGGTCGAGCACGAAGCACTGACGGTCGGAGAGGTCGTCGGGCAGGCGCTCGGCGTAGGTGGTGGGCTCGAGGGTCTCCTCGTTGCGCACCATGCCGAGGAAGCCGACCTCGGCCGACGGCACGAGCTTCACCATGCCCTCGAGCATGCCGAGCCCGGCGCGCAGGATGGGCACCACGAGCGGCCGCGGCTCGCTGAGCGCGAGGCCCTGCGCCTCGGCGACCGGGGTCTGGATGGTGATCGGCACGACGCTGACGTTGCGGGTGGCCTCGTAGGCTAGGAGCGTCACGAGCTCCTCGGCCAGGGCACGGAACGTGGGCGAGGGGGTCGTACGATCCCGCAGCACGGTGAGTTTGTGGGTGATGAGCGGGTGATCGGCAACGTGAACTCGCATGAGGCCAATCTACTGGCAGTACCTCTGCCGGCAGTACCGGTAGCTGAGGGGTGGTGAGCGGATGGTCGGGAACCCGTCGGCGCTCCCGTCTGCAGAGACGCTCGCCGAGTGGATGCGACTGGCCCTCGACGAGGCGCGGTCGGCCCTGCAGACCGGTGACGTTCCCGTGGGAGCCGTCGTGCTCGACGCGGCGGGCCGGGTGATCGGCGTCGGCCGCAATGAACGCGAGGCGACGCACGACCCCACCGCCCACGCCGAGGTGTTGGCGCTCCGGCAGGCGGCTGCGGCCCGGGGCGACTGGCATCTGACGGATGCGACGCTGGTGGTCACGCTCGAACCGTGCGTCATGTGCGCGGGCGCGATCCTGTCGGCTCGGGTGCCGCGGGTGGTGTTCGGCGCGTGGGACGAGAAGGCCGGAGCGGTCGGATCGGTGTACGACGTGCTGCGCGACCGGCGGCTGAACCACACCGTGGAGGTGGTGGCGGGGATCGAGGCGGAGGCGTGCTCCGACCTGCTGACGACGTTCTTCCGGGAGCCGCGCATCCGGCCGTGATCGCTTGGTCGGGCCTGATGGGTCAGTCGGTGGGGCGGGGGAGGTTCGTGAGGTACTCGGCGAGCATCAGAGCGGCAGCGTTCTGCATGGCGTCGGAGTGCTCGGCACGTTCGTCTCGCAGCGATTCGGGGTCGTAGCCGGCGGCCCGCACGGAGGCATCGTCTCCGACGAGCCACTCCTCGTGCATCTCGGCGGTGAGCTCGGGGTGGAACTGCACCGCCAGCAACCACTCGCCCGCACCGAACGCCTCGTTGGCATACTCTGCGGACGATGCCAGCAGGGTGACGCCCGGGGGCAGATCGAAGGTGTCGCCGTGCCACTCGGCCATCTTCACGCCGGCCACGTGCCGCACCGGCGAGGTCGCTCCGGCCGCCGTCGGCGTGACCGCCCGATACCCCACCTCGACCGACGGGCCCGGATGCACCGAGGAGCCGAGAGCAGCAGCGATCGCCTGGGCTCCGAAGCACACGCCCAGCACCGGCTGCTCATCGTCGAGCCGCGCCCGGAGGAAGTCGAGCTCCGGGTCGATGAACCCGAGCCGGTCGCGCTCGTAGACCCCCGCCGTCGACCCGAGCACGATCACGAGGTCGGCCGACGACGCCCGCGCGAGCTCAGCCCGGAACTGTTCCACGGGCGCCGAGGCGTCGACGATCTCGACCTCGTAGCCGTGCTCGGCGAGCACCGGCGCGAAGTTGCCGAGCCGCACCGACGGCTGGTGCTGGATGACGGCCGCCCGCCGCCGGGCGCCCCCGTCGCGCCGTCTCGCCGCCCCGTCCGGCCGCTGCGCGCCGCCGTCCGGCAGCTGCGCGCCGCCCTCCGGTTGCCGGGCACCGCCGTCCGGCAGCTGTGCGCCGCCCGCCGTGTCGTCGTCGTCCCGCATGCCGTCGTCGCTCATGCGCCCGGCGGTCTCTCGCGCGGCGCGTCGCGCCACCCCGACGCGGAGTCTCCGCGCACGCCTGCCGGCTGCCGGGGCGCCAAGAGGCTCGGTGTGCCGCACGCGTGCGCGAGCGCCACGGCCAGCACGCCGGTGTGCCGGTCGATGTCGCCTGGCGTGACGTTCACGGGCTCAGTCGGCGCTCTTGATGATGATGGCCGACGTGTTCGCCTCGACATCCACCGGCGGCACGTACACATCGGGCTCGATGTAGATCACCCGTGCGATGGGTGCCGCTTCGCGCACGCGGGCTTCGACCTGATCGATGGTGTCGGCGACGTCGCGCAGCTCGGAGTCGGGCGCGAGCGCGATCTTCGCTCCGACCAGCAGCTCGTCGGGGCCGAGGTAGAGCGTCTTGATGTGGATGAGGCGATCGACCTTGGGCGTCGACTCGATGGCCTCGACGATGCGATCATGGTCGGCGTCGGTGGCCCCCTCACCCACGAGCAGGCTCTTCGTCTCGATGCCCAGAACCAGCGCGACGAGCACGAGCAGCACCCCGATGAACAGGGTGCCGACACCGTCCCACACCCCGTTGCCCGTGACGACCGAGAGGCCGACGCCCACCAGGGCGAAGGCGAGACCGGTGAGCGCCGCCGTGTCTTCCAGCAGCACGACGGGGAGCTCGGGCGCCTTGGCCCGCCGCACGAACTGAACCCAGCTCTGCTTTCCGCGGGTGTGGTTGCTCTCTTTGATGGCCGTGCGCAGCGAGAACCCCTCGAGCCCGATGGCCACCACCAGTACGGCGAGCGGGATGATCGGGTTCGAGATCTCCTCGGGGTGCGAGATCTTCTCGATGCCCTCGTAGATGGCGAACACGCCGCCCACCGAGAACAGGATGATCGACACCACGAAGGCGTAGACGTAGCGCTCCCGCCCGTAGCCGAACGGATGCTCGCGGTCGGCCTTCTTCTTCGCCTTGCGGCCGCCGAGGAGCAGCAGCAACTGGTTGCCCGAGTCGGCGAGCGAGTGCACGCTCTCGGCCAGCATCGACGACGAGCCCGAGAGCAGGAACGCGATGAACTTCGCGATCGCGATGCCCACGTTCGCCAGCAGTGCCGCGATGATTGCCCTGGTGCCGCCGGATGCGCTCACGTCGTTCTCGCTTTCTGCCCGCGCGCTTCCGGGGAAGCACGTCGGCGTGGGGGATCGTCGCCAATCCTAGGATGGACCGGTGACCACCGCAGAGACCACCTCCCTTCCCTCGATCGCCCTGCTCGGGGCGGGGTCGATGGGCCGCGCCATCCTGAGCGGGCTGCTGTCGCCCACGGTTGAGGTGAGCGGGGGCATCCGCGTGACGAATCGCAGCGCGGCCAAGGCGGCCGAGCTGGCGGAGACCCCGGGCGTGACCGCGTTCGCGACCGAGAGCGACCCCGAAGCGAACCGGCGCGCCGTCGCCGGTGCATCCGTCGTTCTGGTGGCGGTGAAGCCCGCGATGGTGCCCGGGCTGCTGGCCGAAATCGCGGATGCGCTCGAGCCGGGCGCCGTGGTCGTGAGTGTGGCGGCCGGAGTGACCGTGCAGACATTCGAGAGCATCCTTCCTTCGACGGTGGCGGTGGTGCGGTCGATGCCGAACACGCCCGCCGTCGTGGGGCGTGCCGTCACCGGCATCTCGGCGGGAACCCGATCGAGCCAGGACGACCTCGCGCTGGTGCGCCGCCT
Source organism: Herbiconiux liangxiaofengii (assembly GCF_041927335.1). Taxonomy (NCBI): domain Bacteria; kingdom Bacillati; phylum Actinomycetota; class Actinomycetes; order Micrococcales; family Microbacteriaceae; genus Herbiconiux; species Herbiconiux liangxiaofengii. The sequence continues at coordinate 83,100 of NZ_JBHFHD010000002.1, forward strand.
GTTCGAGACCGTGGGCACGGTGGTGGAGGTTCCGGAGAGCCAGCTCGATGCTCTCAGCACCATCTCGGGCTCGGGGCCGGCGTACGTCTTTCTGTTGATAGAAGCGCTCACAGCTGCGGCTGTGCAGAAGGGGTTCACCGAGGCTCAGGCCGCGGAGCTCGTGAACGGCACGTTCGCGGGCGCGGCGGAGCTGCTGGTGGCCTCGGGGAAGACCCCGACCGACCTGCGTATCCAGGTGACGAGCCCCAAGGGCACCACCGAGCGGGCCGTCGCCGTGCTTCAGGAGGCCGACCTACCCGGTCTGTTCACCCGCGCCACCGACGCGGCCCTGGCCCGCGCCCGCGAGCTCGGGCAGGCCTGACCGCCGAATTGCGCCAAATCGCCCCTTCCCGGGGCGGGAGAGGGCACTTCGGCGCAACTCGGCGAAGGAGCGGGCGGGGCGGTTCAGGGGGCGAAGCCGGCGTCGCGCGCGGCGACGGCCGCCTGCAGGCGCGAGGTGCAGCCGAGCTTGAGCAGCACGCGGCTGACATGGGTCTTGGCGGTCATCTCGGTGATGACGAGACGGTCGGCGATGCCCTGGTTGCTGAGGCCCTCGGCGAGGCAGCCGAGCACGTCGCGCTCACGCGGGGTGAGCGCGGTGAAGGCGTTCGCGTCGTCCGTCTGCGCGTCGCCGGCCCGAACGTCGCCGCCCCCGGCCTGAACGTCGCGGCCGCCCGCCCGGCCGTCGCCGCCCCCCGCCCCCACCGCCGCCAGCACCCGCCGGGTGACCTCGGGTGAGAGCATGCCCTCGCCGGCCGCCACGCGTCGCACGGCGTCGACCAGCGTGCGCGCATCCGTCGACTTCAGCAGGAACCCCGCGGCACCGGCGCGGATGGCACCGAACACGTACTCGTCGAGATCGAACGTGGTGAGCACCACCACGGCCGCCAGCCCCTCGGCGGTGATTCGGCGGGTGGCCTCGATGCCGTCGTGCACGGGCATGCGCACGTCGACGAGGGCCACGTCGGGGCGCAGCCGCCGCGCCGTCTCGAGCGCCCGCTCGCCGTCGCCGGCCTCGCCCACGACGGTGATGGCGGGGTCGGTCGAGAGCATCGCGCGCAGCCCGCTGCGGATCATCGGGTGATCGTCGACGAGCAGAACCCGGATGCCGCCGGCCCCTGCGCCGGTCACCCCGGCCCCCGGAGTCGCGTCACCGGCAGCTCGGCGTGCACGAGCCACTCGCCGCCGCTCATCCCGGCCACCGCGAAGCCGCCGAGCGCACGGGCGCGCTCGCGCATGGTGAGCACGCCGAACCCGCCGAACCCGCCGAAACCGCCGGCACCCCCGCGACTCGTCCCGAAGGCGCCCGATGCGGCCGGATCGGCGCCCATTCGGGACGAGTCGCGGGGGCGGGA